>NZ_JBBHLB010000010.1:0-127889 GCF_037572415.1 Flavonifractor porci | reverse complement strand
ACAACTGCCGCAGTATTTTTCCTATTGCCGCTTTCTTTTCTCTGTAAAATACCTTCCTGCGGTACTTCGGCGCAAATACAATATGATATTTGCAATTCCATCGTGTATGAGATAAACTATTAATATCATTCAGTCCCATCTGAATGTCCTCCCTTTGCTATTCTTTGTGCAGTTGGCAGACCGCACTTTTATTATAGCAAAGGGAGTTTTTTATCATTTTCATCGCCATAGGCTTTTTGCTACCACTCGCCTAGCGAGTGGTTTTCTTTATACAACCAAGTCCCCGGAGCGTGCCTCCGGGGACTTGGTTTTTTCTTCTGTTTGCCAGCTGTTTTACCAAAAGCATATAAAATTTACCTGCTTTCTACACCGGGCCCTCTTGTATTTTTGTTTCCGTTTTGTTACCATTATAATATCCGAATTGCCCATGCCCGGAGAAAGTTTTTTGTGCCGGGGATGCGTTCAGGCTCCATCCAGCCGGCCTGTAAAGCCCCCTCCGGCAGGGCCCGGAAGGAAAGGTGGAATGTTTCATGAGAAAACACACACGCAAGTTCCTGTCTCTGTTCCTGTCTCTGTCCATGGCCAGCAGCTTCTGCATCCCAGCCATGGCCGCAGCGGGAGAGACCACCGCTGCCGCGGATGACGGCATTGTGGTGCTGTACACCAACGATGTCCACTGCACCAGCGACGACGGTATGTCCTATGCCGCCATCGCCGCCTACAAGGCCGAGATGGAAGCCAAATACGGCGCCGACAACGTCACCCTGGTGGACAGCGGCGACGCCATTCAGGGCGGCATCCTGGGTTCCCTGTCCAAGGGCAGCTGGATCGTGGACATCATGAACAACGTGGGCTACGACATTGCCATCCCCGGCAACCATGAGTTTGATTTCGGCATGGATACCTTCCTGGACATCGCCAAGAACCAGGCTGAGTACACCTATGTCAGCTGCAACTTTGTGGGGGCTGACGGCAAGACCGTACTGGAGCCCTACACCATGGTCACCTACGGCGATGTGGATGTGGCCTATGTGGGCATCTCCACCCCCGAGACCCTGACCAAATCCGCCCCCGCCTACTTCCAGAACGACAAGGGCGAGTACATCTACGGCTTCTGCCAGGATAAGGACGGCAAGGCCCTCTATGACCAGGTCCAGGACACCGTGGATGCTGCCCGCAAGGCCGGCGCCGAGTATGTGGTGGCCCTGGCCCACCTGGGTGAGGACGCCCAGAGTTCTCCCTGGATGTCCACCGAGGTCATTGCCAAAACCACCGGTATCGACGTGGTGCTGGACGGCCACTCCCACACCACCGAGCCCTCCAAGACCGTGAAGAACGCCGACGGTAAAGACGTGCTCCTGAGCCAGACCGGCACCAAGGCTGAGTCCGTGGGCAAGCTGGTCATCGCTCCCGACGGCACCATGACCACCGAGCTGGTGGCTCTGGCCGATGTGCCCACCACCTCTCAGGCCTACACCTCCGCCAAGACCTTCATTGATGGTATTCAGGCTGAGTATAAAGCCAAGTCGGAAGAGATCGTCGCTACCTCCTCCGTGGATCTGACCATCAAAGATCCCTACACCGGCGATCGTGCCGTCCGCTCCGCCGAGACCAACCTGGGCGACCTGTGTGCCGACGCTTACCGCGTGCTGCTGGGCGCTGACATCGGCTTTGTCAACGGCGGCGGCGTCCGCGACAACATTGCCGCCGGCAACATCACCTACGGCAACATCATCGCTGTCCATCCCTTCGGCAACCTGGCCTGCCTGGTGGAGGTCTCCGGCCAGCAGATCCTGGACGCTCTGGAGCTGGGCTCCATGCAGGCCGGTGTGTCTGAGAGCGGCGGCTTCCTGCAGGTCTCCGGCATCAAGTACACCGTGGACACCTCCATCCCCACCTCCGTGGAGCTGGACGACGCCGGTAACTTCGTGAAGGTGGCCGGCGACCGCCGGGTCAAGGACGTACAGGTCCTGGACAACGAGACCGGTAAGTACACCGCCATCGATCCCAAGGCCACCTATACCCTGGCCTCCCACAACTATATGCTCAAGTCCGGCGGCGACGGCTACGCCATGTTCGGCGCTGACAACGTGAAGATCCTGAAGGATGAGGTCATGGTGGACAACGAGGTCCTCATCAACTACATCAAGGACGAGCTGGGCGGCGTGGTAGGCGAGCAGTACGCCAATCCCAGAGGCGATGGCCGCATCACCGTTCTGTATGCCGACGCCGACTTCTCCTCCTGGTATGGCGAGGCTGTCCGCTATGTGGTGAACAACGACATGATGAGCACCACCAACGGCTTCAGCTTTACTCCCTTCGGCCTGGTGAGCCGCGCCACCGTATATCAGGTGCTCTACAACATGGAGGGCGCTCCCGCTGTGGAAAAGGCCACCGTCACCGATACCGAGGGCAAGTGGTACTCCGACAGCATCAACTGGGCCGCTTCCGTGGGTCTGTTTAAGGGCACCACCTTCGGCGAGGATCGGACCATCACCCGCGCTGAGATCGCCGACCTGATCGCCGCCTATGCCGACTACAAGGGCATCAAGGCTCCCGACGCCGACGGCTCCATGGAGAAGGCCCCCGACTACGCCTCCATCCCCGCCGAGTCTCTGGACGGCATGACCTTCTGCTACTATACTGGTATTATGACCGGCAACGAGACCGGCCAGCTGATGCCCACCGGCCAGCTGACCCGTGTAGAGTTTGCTCAGGTTCTGTCCAACTTCGGCGCCCTGACCGCCGAAAAGCCCGCTGCCTGAGGGTGAACCATCATTGACAAAAAAGATGGGACGTGCTGACGCACGTCCCATCTTTTTCTGTTTACGCCTGTGCCGTCTGCTTCAGCGCCTGGGCCAGCTGGTCCGGACAGGAGGTGGCTTTAAACCCGCAGCGGATGCCCTCCAGCCGACGGATGGCCTCCTCCACCTTCATGCCCTCCACCAGACGGGAGATTCCCTGAAGGTTGCCGTTGCAACCGCCCTGGACCTGGAGGGAGCGGATCACGCCGTTCTCCACATCCACCACCATTCGATTGGAGCAGACGCCCCTGGGACGATAATCAATGGTCATGTTTCTCTCTCCTTTGATGTTCCCGGTTAACGGGGCAAATCATACCATACTTTGGACAGGATTGCAATTCTTTATACCGCTGTGGTATAATAAGCGCAAAGCCGCAGATGTGCGGCTGTGCATTTTATGCATCTGCCCTTTGCGCTGCAAAAGGCAGGTTGTGCTTGTTACACCATGGCCGAGCCGACAGAGCCGGCTTTCACGAGAGGAGGTGTGCCCATTGACTCCCAGCACCAAACTTGCGCTCGCCAATTCTCTGCGGCGTCTGCTGCAGAAGAAGTTTCTGGATGACATTACCGTCAAGGAGATCGTGGAGGACTGTGAAGTCAACCGGCAGACCTTCTATTATCATTTCCAGGATATCTATGACCTGCTCCACTGGTCTCTGGAGCATGAGACCGCTGAAGTTCTGCAGCCCTGCACCTCCTGGCAGGAGGCTCTGATGACGACCTTTCGTTACATACAGGAAAACCACGTCATCATCTATCATATCTACCGCTCCAGCGGCCGGGAGCATCTGGACTGCCAGTTCTTTACCATGTCCCGTGCCCTGACCACCCGGCTTCTGGACGCCGCCGCTGAGGGTCTTGTTCTATCGGAGCGGGATCGGGAATTTCTCATGGATTTTTATATGTATGCCTTGGCCGGTACCATGCTGGGCTGGCTGGCCGACGACATGAAAGAGGAACCCTCTGAGTTAGCCGCTCGTATCAGCTTTTTGCTGGAAGATGAATTCCGTCGGGTGGCTCAGCGCTTTTCCTCATCCGGGTCCCCCTCATAACCCATCCATTTACATTCCTGGCGGGAACTGTTTTAGACAGTTCCCGCTAAAAATTTTTCTTGTTTATTTTTCAGGATGTACCGGGGTGGAGGGCTAAAATTCTATCCAGGTTGACAGTTGACTTTTTAACCAAACCAAACTACTATTTATAGTGCATTTTAGCCATATTGGAGAGGAGTGGTAGATACGAGTTATCATTTTCTGTTTGAAATTGCGGTCATCCTGCTGAGCACCAAGGTCCTTGGGATCGTCACGAAACGCTTTGCATTGCCCCAGGTCGTCGGCGCCCTGTTGGCGGGACTGCTATTGGGCCCGGCCATGCTGGGCGTACTGCAGGAAACCACGCTGATGGACCAGCTGGCCGAACTGGGCGTCATCGTTCTCATGTTCAACGCCGGTCTGGAAACCGACCTGGGTGAGCTGAAAAAGGCAGGCGCATCCGCCTTTATCATTGCCCTCATCGGCGTGTTGGTTCCGCTGGCAGGCGGCTTCGCGCTGGCCTGCTTCTTTAACTCCGGGACAGAAGCCTTTCTGCAGAACGTCTTTATCGGCGTCATTCTGACCGCCACCTCCGTCAGCATCACAGTGGAGACCCTGAAGGAGATCGGAAAACTGTCCACTCGCTCCGGCAACGCCATCCTGGGAGCCGCCATCATCGACGACGTGCTGGGTATCGTAGCCCTCACCATCATCACCAGTATGTCCGGCACCGGCGCCAACGTGCTGATGGTTCTGCTGAAGATCATGGCCTTTTTTGCCATCAGCGTGGTGGTGTGGATCGTGCTTCATCGGACGGTAGAGTGGTGGTTCAGGCGATACGACCGGGATAAGCGCCGGTTTGTGGTCATCTCCTTTGCCTTTTGCCTGCTATACGCCTATTTTGCCGAGGAAGTATTCGGTGTGGCCGACATCACCGGCGCTTACATTGCCGGCCTGATTTTTGCCAAAACCCCTCGTGTGGCCTACTTGCAGGATCGGTTCGATACCCTGTCCTACACACTGCTTTCCCCCATCTTCTTTGCCAGCCTCGGCTTGAAGGTGGTGCTGCCCAAAATGAGCGCCTCCATCATCCTGTTCTCCGTCCTGCTGATCCTGCTGGCCGTGGCCTCCAAGGTGGTGGGCTGTGGACTGGGCGCCAGACTGTGCCGCTACTCCGGTCAGGACGCCCTCCGCATCGGCGTAGGTATGATCTCCCGTGGTGAGGTCGCCCTGATCGTGGCCAACAACGGTATCGCTGCAGGGCTGATGAACGACAACTTCTTTGGCCCCGTGGTGCTGATGGTCATTGCAACCACCATCCTCACCCCCATCCTGCTCAAGCTGGTCTACCATGGCAAGGAAAAGGATTACAGCGACCTGCAGGAGAGCGAACTGGTCAACCGCTACGAAGACGCTGCAGCCTTCGATCTGGCCTCTCAGGCCCTGCTGGAAGATCACGAACGACTCCGCGATATCGCTCAGAAAAAGAAATAAGAAAAGAACGGCTCCGCTGCAGCGGAGCCGTTCTTATTTTTTGGAAATCAGCCCTTCAGATAGCTGTTGTACAGCTCCACCAGCTCGTCCTGCTGGGGAGAGATAATGAGCCGCACATAGACGCCGTCCCGTTTGACCTCGCTCTTTTCCACAATGGCATACTGGTCGGGCAGATAGTTGTTAAACTCATTGCGGCGGGCGTCCAGCCGGCTCTGCAGCTTGCTCTCCACCGTCTTGGCGCTGTCCTCATCCTTGGCCTTCACAAGAACGATCTCCTTGGCGGTGATACCATCCGCCGCGAGGTTGGCGGCAAAGGCCTCCATATCCTCGCCCTGGATGCCGTAGAAGTTGAGCATATCATCCTGGCTCAGTTGAATACCGCCCTCAATAGGAGCCTTCTCCAGCATGGCCTCCATCACCTTTGATACGTCCATATCGGCGGTCTTTGTCCCGCCGCCGCAGCCGGCGGCGCCAATGGCCATCACGGCCGCCAATGCCAGCAGCAGTACGCTGCGTACTTTCTGACTCATATGATCACCTTTCCGCGGTTTTTACCGCACTGTTTTCCGTCCGGTCAGCCGCCCTGCCGGGCGGCTGCGTCCTGTTTCAAATAATCAACCCAGATCCGGCAGGCTTCATCGGTAAAGTGCATACCCATGCCGGAGGCGTCACTGCAATAGGCCGAGGGCAGATAGCCCTCCTCATCAGTGAGCACCGAGGCGATGTCCACATAGTAGTAGCCGTTGCGGTCGCACATCTCCTTCAGCTTCTCATTGTACAGCCGCAGGTTGGCGTTGTTGAGCACTTTTTTCTCGTTGCCTTTGTGGATGGGAGTTGCCGACTGGACAAAAATCTCCAGATCGGGAGTCTTTTCCTTGATAAGCTTGAGCAGCGTCTCCATATTCGCCACCGAACCGTCCACACCGTACATTCCAACGTCATTCATACCCAACAGGATATAGAGCTTTTTGGCGCCGCAGGCATGGATGGAATCCTCCAGCCGCATCTTGGTGCCCTGGTAGAGTGGATGGACCGACTCGTCGCTTACCTCCCAAAGAGCGTTGCCGCTGCCCAGACTTCCGGCCGTGAGGAACTGGGCCTTGCCCAGGTAGTCCGGATCGCTCTGGCGCGTCTTGGTCACATATCCGGTCAGTTTCAGGGATACCGAGTCACCCACAAAGACCGCATCGTCAAACCAGGCCCACTCGTCCTCCGGCACTGCTGTAGAGATCGTAGGGGTATCGCCCCCCTTTCCGTCGATCTTTCCAGCCAGATCCAGCGTCTTATAGAGAAGCGTGGCGGTCTCACTGCGGGTCACCAGCTGATGGGGAGCAAGAAGTCCGTCCCCGGTGCCGCTGACGATGCCCCGGGCGTACAGATCCCCGATGGCTGCCAAAGCCCAGCCGCTTACGCTGTCCACATCCTGGAAATCTGCCAATCCCCCTGACAGTCCATCCCGCTGCTCCACACCGAACAGCGGCAGCGCCCGCCACAGGAACGTAAAGGCCTGTTCCCGGTCCAGGGATGCCGCAGGGGAGAAGGTGGTCTCAGAGGTCCCCTGCGAGACCCCCTGTTCCACCGCCCAGCCCACCGCCTGATAGCATGAGTCCTCCGGGCGTACATCTGTAAAATTGGGGGACGCTCCGGCGGGGCTCCCCGCCGCCCGCCACAGGCTGAGCACAAAGTCACCCCGGTTGATCTGGACCTCCCCGAGGAAATTTCCTGTCTTGGTGATATACATCACATCGTGCTCCACCATGTAGGACACATAGGGGTAGGACCAATGGTCCTGCGCCACATCCTGAATGGTGGTTCCGGAAGAGCCGCCGGTCATCAACGCCCCGGCCAATAAAAATGCGACCACTTGTTGGATCAGCATATTGTTCCCTCCTGCTGTAATTTGGCTTCAGTGTATCAGATTTTTCAAGTTCCGTCCAGAGAAAGAGGAAGAATCTTTTTACTCTATATTCCTTTTTTGCCACAGTGATACAAACTGTGCCTTCAATACCATTGCAGCCCAATGGGTTGAACCCTTTTCTTTATACTTCTTACGATTTTATGATGAGCCGGAGCAAAACGCAAACAGGAGGGGCGCGCCTTTGAGGCGGCCCCTCCTGTTTCAGGTTGTTCCGGTTACCCGGCAGGAACGTAGGGTTCCTCCGGCGGCGTCTCCCCCGGCGATGGTGCCGGCGACGGGGTCACACCAGGCTCTGTTGTCTCTCCTCCGGACCCGCCTGTGTCCGTAGGCTCCGGAGGAACCGTGGGATAGGTGGCCGGGTTGGTAGGATCAAAGCCGGGCCACTGCTCCTGGGTTGGCCAGGTGGACTGATCCTCCAGCCGGAAGGTGGAGGGATCGTAAGCATCAGGCTCCGGCGGCTTTGGCGCGGAAGTGTGGACGGTGCAGCTGCCCTGAGACTCCAGATATGCCTTGGTATACTGGCTGCCGCTATCATCGCTGATAAGCACGCCGATGGATTTCACTGTACCTGCGGCAATCCCCAGCGCCTCGTTGGCCTCACGGGGGCAATGCTCTCCAGCCAGATGATACAGCCCCTCGATGGGATTGCCGTCAGCGCCCAGAATGGGAGATTCCGTGCAGACGTCCACCATGGTGTGCTTGTCGCAGTTCTCCACGGGAACATCCTCCGAGAAGAGATACATCTGGAAGACCCGATCCCCTCTGGGATCGCTGAGGCAGGCCTCGGTGGCCCGCAAGCCGCTGTCTTTACAGATCTGTACGGGAGTCAGCCCGCTGGCCTGGGTAAAGTTCTTGTTGTCCAGGCCCTGGTGGACCTGACTCATAACCTTCTGCCACAGCACCGCGGCAGGGTTGTTGCTGGCGTAAATGCGTTCAGGGGTCTTGTATCCCACCCATACCGCCGCAGTGTAGTAGGGTGTGTAGCCCACAAACCAGCGGTCATTGTTGGCGGTGGTGGAACCGGTCTTACCGGCTACCGTCATGCCCGAGATACGGGCGGCGGTACCGGTACCATTGCTCACCACATTCTTGAGCATCTGATTCATATAATAGGTGGTTTTAGTGGAGAGGATTGCCTCGCTTTGGATATCAGTATGGTCCAGCAGCACCTCTTCCACCCCGTTTACCTCACGGGTGACCTTGGTATAGGTGCGGGGCTCGACATATACTCCGTCCCGGGGAAACACCGAGTAAGCGGCCGCCATATCCATAACGCTGACACCGTGGGTCAGACCACCCAGGGCCAGCTGGCTGGAGCCATAGTCGTTCTTGACCTCACCGTTACTGAGATAGGACTCCTCCAGATTGATGTGGAACTTCTGCTCCACAAAGTCGAAGGACGTCTCAGCACCCATCTCCTCCAGGATACGCACCGCCACAGGGTTGGAGGACACCTCCACGGCGGTATTCACGGTAATGTTGCCCCGGTAGGTCTGGGGATTATTCAGGGGCCAGTTCTTTCCATTGAGTACCCGCACCGGTTCATCGGCATAGACCGAGGCCGGGGTGATCATACCCAGCTCAATGGCGGGCGCATAGACCGACAGGGGCTTGATGGACGAACCAGGCTGACGGACGGTGCCGCTGGCCATGTTGAGCACACGGTTGGCAGTCTTTTCTCCCAGGGCGCCCGCCAGGCCTACCACGTTGCCCTGGGGGTCAATGATCACAATGGAGGACTGAATATCCTGTCCTTTCTTGGAGGGGAGCTTCAAACTGCTCTGGTCATAGTATACCGACTCCACAATGGACTGGATACGGGTGTCCACACAGGCGTAGATCTTCAGGCCGCCGGAGTACACCATGTTCTCCGCCAGCTGCTCAGAGTAGCCGAATTCTTTCACCAGATCGTTGATCACATCGGTGATGACCTGTTCATCGTACCAGTTGTAAATGGTACTGGGCTTC
The DNA here is from genome assembly GCF_037572415.1 of Flavonifractor porci. NCBI lineage: Bacteria > Bacillati > Bacillota > Clostridia > Eubacteriales > Oscillospiraceae > Flavonifractor > Flavonifractor porci. The sequence goes on along the minus strand of NZ_JBBHLB010000010.1, from coordinate 118,674 downwards.
TTTTCATCTTCGCTGCGGGTGAACACCAGTTCCTCCGCCACAGCCTGGTCATACTCCTCCTGAGAGATCATGCCCAGGTCCAGCATCTTCCAAAGCACCAGTTCCTGGCGCTGCTTATTGCGCTCCCGGCCGGTGGTGACATCCCCGGTCTCCTCATTGGTGATGCGAATATTGGAGTTTGGACCATAAAGTGTGGGGTTATTGGTGATGCTGATGAGGCTGGCACACTCGGCCAGGCTCAGCTGAGATACATCCTTGCCGAAGTAGTTTTCGGCGGCGGTGGCTACACCGTAACAGTTGTCTCCCAAATAGATGAGGTTCAGATACCACTCCATGATCTGTTCTTTGGAATAGGTGGCGTCAAAGTCCAAAGCGGTAAAGATCTCCAGGATCTTTCGCTTGACGGTGACGTCATCGTACTGGGTGGCGTTCTTGATGAGCTGCTGGGTGATGGTGGAACCGCCCTGGATATCCTTTCCGGTAAACATGAGCAGCACGCCGTTGAGGGTACGTTTCCAGTCCACGCCGTTGTGCTTCAGGAATCGCTCATCCTCGATGGCGATGGTGGCGTTGACCAGGTTCTCCGGGATCTGATCGTAGGTCACCTTCTTCCGGTTCTCTGTACCATGAAGGGAAAGATGTTCCTCGTATTCGCCCGTCTCGGGATTCATATAATAGATGTTGCTGGTTAGGTTCATATCAAAATTGGCATCCAGATGAGCCTGGGGCAGGATGACCGTTTTGATATAGACCATGGCAAAGCAGAAGAGGATGATCCCGGTGATCAGCATGACCAGCAGGAAGGTCCCCAAGACCTTGCCCGCGATCCCCAGGATGTGCTTTCCGGGACTGTAGGGCTTTTCATTCCGGCGCCTGGGCGGCCGGGGACTTTGATTGGATCTTGACGGCAAAAATGACACCTCCGTATTGGGTAAGCAGGCTTTTGCTCCTGCCATCTACAACTAAAGCTTACAGAGAATCGATGCTATTATATCACGTTCTCACCTGTTGTCCACCCTCTTTCCCGGCTTTTTTGTATCCATTCCGTGATTCAAAAAAATTTTAGCCTGTCCTGCTCTTGCATTTTGCTCCGCTACAAGCTACAATAGAGACGACACTGAGGAAGGTATGGTGCCATCTATGAGTGAAGAATTTGGTCCCGATTTTATCACCGTCACCGATGAAGAGGGCAATGAGTTTGAGTTGGAGCACGTCGATACCCTGGACTACAACGGCCACACCTACATGGCCTTTTTCCCCGCCATCCAGGGCGAGGAACAGGACGGCGGCGTGGAAGAGGTTGATCTGGACGATGAAGAAAACGGCCTCATCATTCTGAAGGTAGTTCAGGTGGACGGCGAGGATCAGCTCTCCACCCTGGACAGCGACGAGGAGCTGGAACTGGTCTATCAGCAGTTTATGGAAGCTCTCTTCGCTGACGAGGACGAGGAACATTCCTGAACCTGATTCCTGCTCGGTGCGTGACGGGTTTTATTTAAACCCACATTTCTGAAACGGGACGCCCCCCTCATGGTGCGGACTGCAGGCCTCCCGGCGCCCCTTCGAGGGACAGCTGGAAGTTGGAAGCAACGAAACACCATGGAGGCGACCCACCTGCCATTTCGTGCAGGTTTTAAATGGATCCGCACGGCCAGAGCGGGGCCCCCACGAAACTGTGGTTTCGTGGGGTTTTCTTATATCCGCAAATCTGAACAAAGTGTAAAACTGGTTTTTAGACTTGAAAGACAGGCCCTTTTCCTGTATAATACAGGCTTGTCTATACAGATTTGGATGTACAGCCACCCTGCCGACGGCAGGAACATTGACGAGAGGACTGAAGCAACAAATGAGCGCATCCAGAGAAAAAAAGCAGCGCCGGAGCGATCCCGAGCAGGGATTGACCCAGAAGCAGCGGGCTGAGCTCCGGGAGCAGAAGGCCGCCAAGCAGAAAACGGTATTGTATACCGCCATCGGCGTGATCATCGCCATTCTGGTGGTCATCCTGCTGGTTTGGCACTCCGGTATCTTCCAGCGCGGCGCCACCGCTCTCACCGTGGACGGGCGGAACTATAATGTCAACGACGTGGAATATTACTTCCGCGCAGCCATGAGCAACGCCTACTCCAGCGGTACCTCCTTTGATCCCCAGACTGATCTGCGGGAGCAGTATGTAGACGAGGAAAAGACTCAGACCTACTATGATTACTTCATGGAGCAAGCCATTAAAAGTCTGAAAGAGGCCGCTGCGGTAGAGAATGCGGCGGAAAAGGCCGGCTATACCTTTACCGAAGCCGATCAGACCATGGTGGAGAATATTATGGCCTATCAGAAAAGCTACGCCTCCCAGTCGGGCGCCGGTAGCTTTGAGGGCTTTTTGAAGCGCAGCTATGGCAAATATATGACTGAGGGCGCTTACGAGAACTGTGTGCGCCGGGATGTGCTGGTCTCCAGCTATAAGAACGTCTATATGGACGGTCTGGACATCACCGACGACACCATTCAGACCTACTATGACGAGCACAAGGACGATCTGGACAGCTTCACCTTCCGGGCCATCCAGATCGATGGCACCGCTCCCAGCGGCACCGACGAGGCGGGCAACACCGTGGAACCCACTGAGGAGGAGTCCGCCGCCGCCATGCAGGCCGCCAAGGCCAAGGCCGACGAGTTTGCCGCCGCTGTGAAGGCCGCCGAGGACAAGGAGTCTGCTTTTGCCGAACTGGCTCCCAACTATGTCTCCGAGAGCAGCAAGGAAAAGTATGAGAGCGATCCCGACTACTCCCTGAGCACCGGCCTTCTCGGCGCCAGCGTCGCCAGCCGCACCTACGGCGAGTGGCTGCTGGATGCCTCCCGCACCACCGGCGATGTGGGCGTGGTGGAGTACGATACCGGCTACTATGTGGTGCTCTTCCAGGATCGTTATCAGGACGACACTCCCACCGCCGATATCCGTCACATCCTCATCAAGGCCGAGCTGACCCAGGAGGACGACCCCGCCACTACCGATGTAAATGAGGCCACCGTCCCCTCTCAGGAGGCTCTGGACGCAGCCAAGGCGAAGGCTCAGTCCCTGCTGGATGAGTGGAACGCCGGTGACAAGACCGCCGAGTCCTTCGGCACTCTGGCCGAGGCTAACTCTGAGGATCCCGGCTCTAAGGACAACGGCGGCCTGTATGAGCAGGTCTACAAGGGCAAATTCACCATCTTTGACAGCTGGCTGTTTGGCGAGGAGACCCGCCAGCCCGGCGACGTCACCCTCATTGAGAACACCAACTCCGGCCAGCAGGGCTGGCACGTGGTCTACTACCAGGGCGCCAACGATCCCGTCTGGAAGCTCAGCGCCGACAGCGAACTGCGCAAAGCCGATCTGGACACCTGGCTCACCGGTCTGACCGAAGGCCTGGAAGCTACCCAGGGCGACGGTATGAAGTACGTGTACAACTAACCACACGAAGGCGGACGGAGCCCAGCCCCGTCCGCCTTTTTTCGGAGGCTTTATGGACGAAAAATTCTTACGCACCCAAATGCTGCTGGGCGACCAGGCTATGGATCGCCTTGCCGCCGCTCACGTGGCGGTGTTTGGTCTGGGGGGCGTGGGCAGCTGGTGCGCCGAGGCCCTGGCCCGCTCCGGTATTGGAGCCCTCACCCTCATCGACCATGACGAAGTGGGACTCACCAACCTGAACCGACAGGTGGAGGCCACCCTGTCTACCCTGGGCGTGCCCAAGGCCCAGGCCATGGCAAACCGCATTGCCGACATCAATCCCCAGTGCCGCACCACGGTGCGGGCGGAAAAGTATGAGGCCCAGAACCGGGAGTCCTTTTTTTCCACAACCTACGACTACATTGTGGATTGTATTGATCTGGTGTCCTGCAAGCTGGACCTGATCGAAACCGCCATCACCCGAAACATCCCCATTCTCTCCGCCCTTGGGACCGGCAACAAGCTGGATCCCTCTCTGTTCCGCATCGGAGATATCGCCAAAACCGAGGGCTGTCCCCTGGCCCGGGTGGTCCGTAAGGAGCTGCGCTCCAGAGGCATCCGCCACCACCGGGTGTTGTGGTCCCCGGAGGAACCCAAGGCAGCCGCCCAGCACGAGGCTCCGCCCCCCGGCCGCCGCTCCGTCCCCGGCAGCGTGGCCTGGGTACCTCCGGTTGTGGGGCTTATGATGGCCGGCGATGTGGTACTCACCCTGTCCGGGCTCCAAACCGTATAAAACATCCCTCCGTCGGCAAACTATAGCCAACGGAGGGATGTTTTTTGCATCAGAATCATGGAATATGGCTCCGCTCCGCTCTGGCAGGAGGCGCGGCGGGCCTGGTCAACGGTTTTTTTGGGGGCGGGGGCGGTATGGTGCTGGTCCCCCTGCTGGCAGGCTGGTGCGGCCTGGGACAGCGGAGGGCTTTTGCCACCTCAGTGGCCATCATTCTGCCCATGTGTGCCTTGTCCGCCGCCATCTACCTGTTTCGGGGCGGTGTGGATCTGTGGATGGCGCTGCCCTACCTGCTGGGTGGGCTGCTGGGCGGTCTCATGGGTGGGAGACTGTTTCAGCGTATGAATATGGTGTGGCTCCACCGGCTCTTTGCCCTGCTGCTGCTTTACGGCGGGGTAAAGGCCCTGTTCTTCTGATGGGCTGGCTGACCGCCATGCTGGCAGGGGCTCTGACCGGCATTCTGTCCGGCTTTGGGGTGGGAGGCGGCACCCTGCTTCTTATTTATCTGACTACCTTCGCCGGTATCGCCCAAAATCAGGCCCAGGGCATCAACCTGCTCTATTTTCTGCCTTCGGCCGCCGCGGCCCTGCCCGCCCACATCAGGAACGGTTATGTAGAAAAGTCGGTTCTGCTCCCCGCCATCCTCACCGGCCTGGCCTGCGCCGCCCTGGCCGCCTGGGCAGCCACCGGACTGGACACCGCCCTGCTGCGCCGCTGCTTTGGGGGATTTCTGCTGCTGGTGGGCTTGCGGGAGCTGTTTCGGAAAGGGTAGTATTCCTTATCCTCTGGCCCGCTTAAAGGTGAGGTACCCCTCCAAAATCAAAGTAGCTGCAACCGCATCCACGTTTTTTTTATGATTCTTCATCTTTTTCCCTGAGGCATGGAGAATGTTGTGGGCCTCCACAGTGGTGCGCCGCTCATCCCACAGCACCGGCTTCAGGCCGCAGGTCTCCTCCACCTGGGCGGCAAATGCCTTGTACAGCTCCGCCCGGGGACCCTCGGTGCCGTCCATATTCCGGGGAAAACCCATCACCAGCTCGTCCACCTGGTGTTCCTTCACCAGCCGGGCCAGCTCCTCCGCCACCACCTCCGCCTTGCGGCTGTGGATCACGGTGGTGTAACCGGCCAGCAGGCCGGTGGGGTCGGAAATGGCAACGCCCGTCCGCGCGTCGCCGTAATCGATGGCCATGATACGCAAGATCATCACTCCTTTTCTGCTTTCTACACTATACAAAAGGAATGAAGAAAAAACAAGTGGAAACTGCTTGACTTTGGTCTCATGCTGTGGTATAGTTCAATTACCTATGAAAAAGGGCTCTTTTTTGTGCGCATTTTTACGGTGTGATGACGTGCGAAACCCTTCCCTCCGCGTGAGACATAGGGAGGCAAATGTGCCGAATCCGCACCGTGACGTTCCATCCGGCGGCTTTTTGCAGCCGGTACGTGCTGGATTCGGCTTGCGGCCGCATCCGGCATTTTTGCTGTTATGCGGTCAAACAATGAAGGAGGTGCCGAACATGGCGAAGGCCGGCAACCGGGTGAAGATCACCCTGCGCTGCTCCGAGTGCAAGCAGCGGAACTATAACACCAACAAGAACAAGAAGAACACTCCCGACCGTCTGGAATTGAAGAAGTACTGCCCCTTCTGCAGAAAGCACACGGTCCACAACGAGACCAAGTAATGAGCGCTGCAAGACGGCTCAGAAGAAAGAAGGGTTGAACGGAATGTCTGAAAACGAGAAGCTCGAGCAGACCAAGCCCGCCAAGTCTGAGAAAAAGAAGGACGTAAAGGCGGACAAAAAGCCCGGCTTCTTCGCCCGCATCGGTAAGTGGTTCAAGGAACTCAAGAGCGAGCTGAAGAAGGTCCAGTGGCCCACCAAGAAACAGACCATTAACAACACCGTGATCGTCATTCTCTGCTGTATTGTCGTTGGGATCTGCATCTGGGTGTTCGACGCCCTCGCCGGCTCCGTGATTCGTGCCCTGTTGGATCTGTTTGGCAAGGGTTAAGGTGTAGAAGATGGCTGAGAACGCGAAATGGTATGTGGTGCATACCTATTCCGGCTATGAAAACACCGTGGCCGCCAGCATCGAAAAGGCAGTGGAGAACCGCGGCCTGCGGGATCTCATTTTTGAGGTCAGCATCCCTCTGGAGACCGTTACCGAAATCACGGACAACGGCCCCAAGACCGTAGAGCGTAAGGTATTCCCCGGCTATGTGCTGGTCAAGATGGTCCTGACCGATGAGACCTGGCATCTGGTACGCAACGTGCGCGGCGTTACCGGCTTTGTGGGCTCCGGCAATAAGGCCATCCCCCTCTCTGACGAAGAGATCGCCGCTCTGGGCGTGGAAAAGCGCGAGGTAGTGGTGAACTACCAGGTAGGCGACAACGTCAAGATCATCAACGGCGCCCTGGAGTCTTTCCTGGGTACCGTGGAGGAGATCGATCTGGACCGCAGCAAGGTCCGGGTGGTGGTCTCCATGTTCGGCCGTGAAACTCCCGTGGAGCTGGAACTGGACGAGATCGAGCCAGTCGAATAAGCCCCCGGGCACGGCTCTTTCCCCCGCACGTGGGAGGGACTGCAAAGCAGTTCCGCTTCCAACCACATTTATCGTAGGAGGTGCTGTTTCAAATGGCACAGAAAATTACTGGTTATGTGAAACTTCAGATTCCCGCCGGCAAGGCGACTCCCGCCCCCCCCGTCGGTCCTGCCCTTGGTCAGCACGGCATCAACATTGCCGCCTTCACCAAGGAGTTCAACGAGCGCACCAAGAACGATGTGGGCCTGATCATCCCCGTGGTGATCACTGTTTACGCCGACCGTTCTTTCAGCTTCATCACCAAGACTCCCCCCGCCGCCGTCCTCATCAAGAAGGCCTGCAACATCGAGTCCGGCTCCGGTGTGCCCAACAAGACCAAGGTGGCCACCATCAGCAAGGAAGATGTGCGTAAGATCGCCGAGACCAAGATGCCTGACCTGAACGCGGCCAGCATTGAGGCGGCTATGAGCATGATCACCGGCACTGCCCGCTCCATGGGCATCGTGGTGGGCGACTAAGCCGAAGGAGGGAATAGAGCAATGTTTAGAGGCAAGAAATATCAGGAGAGCGCCAAGCTCATCGACAAGGGCGCTCTGTACGATACCGCTGAGGCCATGGAGCTGGTGGTCAAGACCGCTCCCGCCAAGTTCGACGAGACCGTTGAGCTGCACGTGAAGCTGGGCGTTGACTCCCGCCACGCTGACCAGCAGGTCCGCGGCGCCATCGTTCTCCCCCACGGTACCGGCAAGACCCAGCGCGTGCTGGTCTTCGCCAAGGGCGACAAGGCTGAGGCCGCCAAGGCCGCCGGCGCCGACTTCGTGGGCGAGATGGACATGGTTGAGAAGATTCAGAAGGAGAACTGGTTCGACTACGATGTGGTCGTGGCTTCTCCCGACATGATGGGTGTTGTGGGCCGTCTGGGTAAGGTCCTGGGTCCCAAGGGCCTGATGCCCTCCCCCAAGGCCGGCACCGTCACCCCCGACGTGGCCAAGGCTGTTACCGAGATCAAGGCCGGTAAGGTTGAGTACCGTCTGGACAAGACCAACATCATCCACTGCCCCATCGGTAAGGTCTCCTTCGGCGCTGAGAAGCTGACCGAGAACTTCAACGCCCTGATGGGCGCCATCATCAAGGCCAAGCCTTCCGCCGCCAAGGGTCAGTACATTCGCTCCTGCGTGTGTGCTTCCACCATGGGCCCCGGCGTGAAGATCAACGGCGCTAAACTCATGTGATGATAAGTGGGGAGCAGGTGTGTGCCTGCTCCCCATTCTTCTCGTTTTTCTTTGAGATGCCTTCAAAAAAGTGCTAATACTCTAAAAAAGTGCTTGACATCTCGCAGCTTCTATTGTATACTATCAGTCGTGTTCAAAGACAGCAGGCGGCGCAAGCCATAAGTCCTGCCGAGAATGCAGCCACAACGGAATGAATTTCTTTGTGCTGTTTTCGCTGCTTTGAATGCGAAAACAGCTTTTTTGTTGCGTGACTGCATCGGAAAAGTTGAACTCAAATTCAACGGAGGTGAATCCAAATGCCTAACGCAAAGGTTCTCAGTGAGAAGCAGGCCATCGTGGCTGAGCTGACCGAGAAGCTGCAGGGCGCCGCCAGCGGCGTGCTCGTGGACTACAAGGGCATCACTGTGGCTGAGGACACCGCTCTGCGCGCCGAGTGCCGCAAGAACGAGCTGGACTACGCTGTGGTGAAGAACACCCTGCTGCGTTTCGCCGTCAACAATGTGGGTCTCAGCGAGATGGATGAGGTGCTCAACGGCACCACTTCTCTGGCTCTGTCCAACGGCGATCCCATCGCTCCCATGCGTGTGATCAACAAGTTCGCCAAGCAGTTCAACGGTGCTAAATTCACCATCAAGGCCGGCTTCATGGACGGCAAGGTCCTGTCCATGGACGAGATCATGGCTCTGGCCGAGCTGCCCTCCAAGGAGGTCCTGCAGGCTCAGGTCCTGGGCACCATGCTGGCTCCCATCACCAGCCTGGCCATCGTTATCAAGGCCATCTGCGAGCAGAAGGGCGGCTCCGTCGAGACCGCCGAGGCTGCCGCCGAGTAATTCCCCGCACCATTCTGTATCAATTATAATTTATTTAGGAGGTTACCTATCATGGCTTCTGAGAAAATCACTGCCCTCATTGAAGAGGTTAAGGGTCTGACCGTTCTGGAGCTCTCCGAGCTCGTCCACGCTCTGGAGGAGGAGTTCGGCGTTTCCGCCGCTGCTATGGCCGCTCCCGCCGCTGGCGGCGCTGCCGCTCCCGCTGCTGAGGAGAAGACCGAGTTCGACGTGGTGCTGGCTGAGGTCGGCGCCGAGAAGATCAAGGTCATCAAGGCTGTCCGTGAGATCACCGGCCTGGGCCTGGCTGAGGCCAAGGCTGCTGTCGAGGCTGCCCCCAAGGCTATCAAGGAGGGTGTCTCCAAGGACGAGGCCGAGGAGCTGAAGAAGAAGCTGGAAGAGGTCGGCGCCAAGGTGGAGCTGAAGTAATTCCGCTTTCCAATCGGACAAAAAAGACCTGCCGCAGTGCGGCAGGTCTTTTTTACCGGGCCGGGAATGAATGCCCGGCCCGGTTTTGTTTTACTCAAAGATGAGAGTGGCGAAATAGTCCTCCGGGGTCTCAGCCCGGCGGATCAGGCGGGTGATTCCATCCTCCTGCAGGAGCACCTCGGCGGAACGCAGCTTACCGTTATAGTTGTAGCCCATGGAAAAACCGTGGGCGCCGGTGTCGTGGATCACCAACAGGTCTCCCCGCTCCACCTCCGGCAGCATCCGGTCGATGGCAAACTTGTCGTTGTTCTCGCACAGGCCGCCGGTGACATCGTACTTGTGGTCACAGGGGGCATCCTCCTTGCCCATGACGGTGATATGATGGTAGGCGCCATACATGGCAGGCCGCATCAGGTTGGCGGCGCAGGCGTCCACTCCCACATACTCTTTATAGGTGTGCTTGAAGTGGAGCACTTTGGTGACCAGACAGCCGTTGGGCCCCAGCATGAAGCGGCCCAGCTCAGTATAGATAGCCACATCCCCCATGCCGGCGGGTATCAGGATCTGCTCAAACTGCTTGCGCACCCCCTCACCGATGGCGGCGATGTCGTTGGCGGCCTGGTCGGGCTTATAGGGGATGCCCACGCCGCCGGACAGGTTGATGAAGCAGATGTCACAGCCCGTCTCCTGCTCCAATTCCACCGCCAGCCGGAACAGAATGCCGGCCAGAGTGGGATAGTACTCGTTGGACAGGGTATTGGAGGCCAGGAAGGCATGGATGCCAAATCGCTTGGCTCCCATGGCCTTCAGCTTTTTGAAGCCCTCAAAGAGCTGCGCCCGGGTGAAGCCGTACTTGGAGTCCCCGGGGGTATCCATCACCTGAAAACCCTCGGTGGACTCACCGATGGTAAAGGTACCGCCGGGATTGAAGCGGCAGGAAATGGTCTCGGGGATGTACCCGATGGTCTCCTTGAGAAAATCAATGTGGGTGAAATCATCCAGATTGATGGTGGCCCCCAGCTGGGCGGCCAGCTTGAAATCCTCCGCCGGGGTATCGTTGGAGGAGAACATGATCTCCGGCCCGGTAAAACCGCAGCGCTGAGCCATCATCAGCTCAGTCAGGGAGGAGCAGTCTGTGCCGCAGCCCTCCTCCCGCAGAATCTTCAGTATGGCAGGATTGGGGGTGGCCTTAACGGCAAAGTATTCTTTAAAGCCCGGATTCCAGGCAAAGGCGGCTTTCAACCGCCGGGCATTTTCCCGGATGCCGTTCTCATCATATAGATGGAAGGGCGTGGGGTACTGCTGGGTGATGGAGCGCAGCTGCTCCGCTGTCACAAAAGGTCGTTTCATGAGGTCACCTTCTTCTCTTTTGCTATTTACTATAGTAAAGCTTTTCCTTTCTGTCAATGGACAGATGGTGAGGTATTTTCCTCTCTTCCCGTTTATTCTTTAGAAATATACCCAAAAGGAAAGAATTTTATGCCCTTGACTTGCAGATACTAGTACGAACTGGTATAATAATTTGAATCTACAGCGCAGAGCGGGAGGTGTTCGTCATGGATATGAGGATGGCTTTGTGGAAGGGCGGACGTCTTGTAAGAAGCGATTGTTTTTTCTTTTGAAAAAGCAGTTGCTTTTTTTCTGCCTGCGGAAAAGAGAGGAGCGCAATATGAACGACAAAAAAACGCCGGGCGCTGAGCCCATTCGGGACGCGCGTACCCTGGGTATGCCTAAAATGCTTATTTTGGGCCTGCAGCATATGTTCGCCATGTTTGGCGCCACCGTGCTGGTACCCATCCTGGTCCAGGCCTATGGCCTGCCCCTGTCCATCCAAACCACTCTGTTCTTTGCCGGTATCGGCACCCTTTTCTTCCATGTCTGCACCAAGCTGAAGGTGCCCGCTTTTCTGGGGTCCTCCTTTGCCTACCTGGGCGGCTTTGAGGCTATGTCCAAGCTGGATGTGGGCAAATACGCCGGCATGGACCCGGCCGTCAAGCTGCAGTATGCCTGCGGCGGCATTGTGGTGGCCGGCCTGCTCTATGTGATTTTGGCCGCCGTTATTAAAATGGTGGGTGTCAAGCGGGTCATGCGCTTCCTGCCCCCGGTGGTTACCGGCCCCATCATCATCCTCATTGGCCTGAATCTGGCGCCTAACGCTGTATCCAACGCCTCCACCTGTTGGTGGCTGGCACTGGTTGCCATGGCCATTATCATCATCGCCAACATCTGGGGCAAGGGTATGGTCAAGATCATCCCCATCCTGCTGGGCGTGGTTGGTTCCTACCTTGTGGCCGTCATCGCCAACTCCATGGGTGCTACCGCTCTGGATGCCGCCGGCAATGTAGTGCCCCTCATCAACTTCTCCGGCGTGGCCCAGGCCGCTCCGGTAGGCCTCCAGCCCTTCTTCCTGGCCAAGTTTGACTTGACCTCCATTCTGGTCATGGCGCCCATTGCCATCGCCGCCATGATGGAGCACATTGGCGATATGTCCGCCATCTCCGCCACTGTGGGCCAGAACTTCCTGGAGGCCCCCGGACTCCACCGCACTCTCATCGGTGACGGTGTCGCCACCTCCCTGGCCGGTCTGTTTGGCGGCCCCGCCAACACCACTTACGGCGAGAACACCGGGGTTCTGGTCCTCTCCCGTGTGTACGATCCCAAGGTGGTGCGCCTGGCTGCCGTTTACGCGGTGATTCTGTCTTTCTCCCCCGCCTTTGCTGCCATCGTGAACTCCATCCCCACCGCCATCATCGGCGGCGTGTCCTTCATCCTCTACGGCATGATCTCCGCCATCGGCGTGCGCAATGTAGTGGAAAACCGGGTGGACTTCACCAACTCCCGCAACCTGATCATTGCCGCAGTCATTCTGGTATGCGGCCTGGGCTTCTCTGGCGGTATTACCTTTGCCGTGGGTCAGGTCCATGTGACTCTCACCAACCTGGCCATCGCCGCCATTGCCGGCATTGCCCTCAACGCCATCCTGCCCGGCAAGGACTATGAATTTGGCTCCGACGTTACCGAGGGCCGTTCCGGCGATTTCGGCCGCTATTAAGCTATCCATTCAGGCAGTCGCAGCATTTTGCTGTGGCTGCTTTTTTATTTAAACTGACCTCATTACATTTTCTATATCTGACGTTTGAATAAAGGTCAGTCCAGCGCTATAATCATGACGAAGAAAAAGATCAAAGGAAGTGTTCTCCATGCGATCCCGTTCCAATTCCACACTGAAAATTGCCGTTCTTGCCATGATGACCGCTCTGGTATTTGCCAGCAACTACCTGCGCATCACCATGCCCATCGCCATCGGAGGCAATACCTCCTTCACCCTGGCCAACATCATGTGCTGCCTGTCCGGCCTGCTGCTGGGCCCCATCGGCGGGCTGGCCTCCGGCCTGGGCTCCATGCTGTTTGACTTCACCAATCCCCTGTTTGTCTCGGAATTCTGGATCACCTTCCTGACCAAGGGCGCCATGGGCCTGGGCGCCGGTCTTGTGATGTGGAAGGCCTCCCGCCGGGAGGAACCCACCTACCCCCGCTGTCTGTCCGGCGCTGCCCTGGGCTGTGTGATCTACTACATCCTCTACTTTGCCAAGAGCTACTTCTACAATGCTCTGCTGGTGGAGGGGCTGGCTCCCGCAGCGGCTCTGCTGACCCTGTACGCCAAGATCCCTGCTTCCATCTTTAACTCCGTGATCGCGCTGGTGGCCGCGCCTCTGCTGTGCCTTCTGATCCGTACCGCCCTCAAGCGCTCCCACTTGAAGCTGGCCTAATTATTGTATAAAAATGCCCGCTGCCTTGCAGCGGGCATTTTTGCATTTCTCAAAGCACAGCCTTAATGCGCTCCACGGCTTGACGGGTGGCCTCGGCCTCACCAAAGGCGGTGAGACGGATATAGCCCTCGCCGCTGGGACCAAAGCCAGCGCCGGGGGTGGTGACCACATTGGCCTCCCGCAGCAGCTTGTCGAAGAAGTCCCAGGAGCCCATGCCGTCGGGGGTACGGGCCCAGATATAGGGGGAGTTCTCTCCGCCAGACACGGTGAGACCGGCAGCAGCCAAGCCCTCCCGGATGACCTTGGCGTTATTCAGGTAGTAGTCGATGGTCTCCTTCACCTGAGCACGGCCCTCGGGGCTGTACACGGCCTCAGCGCCCCGCTGGACCACATAGGGCACCCCGTTGAACTTGGTGCAGTGGCGGCGGTTCCACAGGCTGTTGAGGGAGGTTCCATTGCGCTCCAGGTCCTTGGGGATCACGGTGTAGGCACAGCGGGTACCGGTGAAACCGGCGGTCTTGGAGAAGGAGCGGAATTCGATGGCACAGGTGCGGGCCCCCTCAATCTCAAAGATGGAGTGGGGAATGGCGGGATCGGTAATAAATGCCTCGTAGGCGCTGTCAAAGAGAATGACGGCCCCGGTGGCATTGGCGTGGTCCACCCAGGCCTTCAGCTGTTCCCGGGTGGCCACAGCGCCGGTGGGATTGTTGGGGAAGCACAGGTAGATCAGATCCACCTTCTGCTCCGGGATGGCGGGAGAGAAGCCATTTTCCGCCACGCAGGGCATATAGACCAGATTGCTCCACCGGCCGGTATTGGCGTCGTAGTCCCCGGCCCGGCCAGCCATGGCATTGGTATCCACATAGACGGGATACACCGGGTCGCACACCGCCACAACATTGTCCACGCCGAAGATGTCGCCGATGTTGCCGCAGTCGCTCTTGGCGCCGTCAGACACAAAGATCTCCTCAGGCTGGATATCCACGCCCCGGGCTTTGTAGTCGTGCTCCGCAATGGCCTGCCGCAGGAAATCGTAGCCCTGCTCCGGGCCGTAGCCGTGGAAGCCCTGGGCGGTGGCCATCTCGTCCACCGCCTTGTGCATGGCAGCGGTAACGGCGGCAGGCAGAGGCCGGGTCACGTCCCCGATGCCCAGCCGGATCAGGGTCCGGTCCGGATTGGCCTCACTGTAAGCCGCCACCCGGCGGGCAATTTCAGAAAACAGATAGCTGCCGGGCAGTTTGTTGAAATTTGCATTGATGTTTGCCATTGTGCTCTCTCCTTTGCGTTAAACTGGGTATTCTCCTTCAAAGACCGTATTGGCCGGTCCCGTCATCATCATTTCTCTCTCATCGTCCGGCCACTCCAGTTCCAGCACGCCGCCAGGAAGCTCCACAGCGGCTCGTCTGCCGCACTTTCCCTGAACCACCGCCGCCGCCAAGGCGGCGCAGGCCCCTGTACCGCAGGCCAGCGTTTCACCGCTGCCCCGCTCCCACACCCGCATAACCAGCCGGTCCGGGGCAACACAGCGGACAAACTCCGTGTTGACGCCCTGAGGAAAGGCGGCATGGTGCTCAAAACAGGGACCCAGCCGTTCCAGATCCAGCTCCTCCGGCTGGTCCACAAAGAGGACAGCGTGGGGGTTGCCCATGGACACCGGGGTAACCTGCCACCCACGGTCCCCCGCTGTCAGCTCCATGGCTGCCCCCACCTGAGGGCGGCCCATATTTACCCGGACCGCCTTTACCAGGCCGTCCTGAGTCAGCAGCTCCAGAGTACGCAGGCCACCGCCGGTCTCAATAGTCAGTTTCTTTTTATTGGTCAGCCTCTTGTCATAGACATACTTGCCCAGGCATCGGATGCCGTTGCCGCACATCTCTCCCTCTGAGCCGTCGGCGTTGAACATCCTCATTCGGAAGTCGGCCCCGTCCGAGGGACAGATACAAATGACGCCGTCGCTGCCCACACCGAAATGGCGGTCGCTCATCTGCCGGGCCAGAGCGGGCAGGTCCTCCGGCAGGCCCTCCAGACCGTTGAGATAGATATAGTCGTTGCCCAGGCCCTCCATCTTGGTAAAGCGCATATGCACCCTCCTGTCGTCGGAATATACAGCGGCGGCGGTCCTGTCCCGGACCGCCGCCGCGAGACTGCTTCGTCTCCTGCTATTTTATGCTTCTTACCGCCGGTCCAGAATCATCCGGGCCGCTCGAGCCAGCTTGACTCCAGCCGCCATACTCTTCTTCTGGAGCGCGCGGTGGGCCTCCTCCTCGCTGAGGCCCTCGGCCATCAGCCTGGCTTTGGCCTGGGCAATGCAGTCCCGTTCCTCCTGACTGCGCCCAAGGGGCTGGACCTGCGCCAGCAGCTCCTCCACCGCGCCCAGCAGCTCACTGCGGGACGCCGGGGCGCTCAGCCGCAGGATCTCCGGATTCTGCACCAGGTCCAGCTGACTCTGAGATGCCACCATCAGCATATGGCAGAAGGAGGGCAGATCCTCATACAGAAGCTCCGCCGGGCCGTCGGCAAATTTGTAGCCGCATACCACGGCGGGCACCTGCTGTTCATGGACAGTACGGCGCACCTGGTCGGCGGAGGTACACAGCAAACAGGCGGCGGTGCCTGACCGCTCCAGGATATCCCGGATGCGCTTGCCGTTCTGAAGGCCGGCAAAAGCCACGATCACCTTTTCCATATCCGGTCAATTCCGCTGGGGTGGACAGGCGATTAATAGTTGATGATGTATCTTTCCCGCTCCCAGGAGGACACACGGGTGCGGTACTCCTCCCACTCCTTCTTTTTGCCCTCCAGGTAGTTCTGAGCCACGTGGTCGCCCAGGGTATCCAGGATCAGCTGATCGGCCTCCAGGGCACGGATGGCCTCCTCCAGAGAGCCGGGCAGGGAGTCGATGCCGTGGGCCTTTCGGGTGGCGTCGTCCATGGCATAGATATTCTCGGTGATCTCGGCGGGAGGCGTGAGGCCCTTTTCGATGCCGTCCAGGCCGGCGGCCAGACACACAGCAAAGGCCAGATAGGGGTTGCAGGCCGGATCGGGGGAGCGCAGCTCCACACGGGTGGACTGGCCCCGGGAGGCAGGGATGCGGATGAGGGCGGAGCGGTTGGAGGCGGACCAGGCCAGGTAGCAGGGGGCCTCGTAGCCGGGCACCAGCCGCTTATAGGAGTTGACCAGGGGGTTGGTGATGGCGGCCATACCCTTCACATGGGCCAGGAGACCGGCAATGAAGGAGTAGGCCTCCTTGGACAGGCCCCGCTCGCCGTTGGGATCATAGAACACGTTCTTGCCGTTGCGGAAGAGGGACATATTGGTGTGCATACCGGAACCGGCCACGCCGTAGATGGGTTTGGGCATAAAGGTGGCGTGGAGGCCGTTCTTCTGGGCCAGGGTCTTGACCGCCAGCTTAAAGGTCATGATGTTGTCGGCGGCGTGGAGGGCCTCTTCATACTTGAAGTCGATCTCATGCTGGCCCTCCGCACACTCGTGGTGGGAAGCTTCGATCTCAAACTTCATAGCCTCCAGGGCCAGGCAGATCTCCCGGCGGGTAGACTCACCGTGGTCCAGGGGACCCAGGTCAAAGTAGCCGGCCTCATCGTTGGTCTTGGTGGTGGGCTTGCCCTCGTCATCGGTCTGGAAGAGGAAGAACTCGGCCTCGGGACCCACATTGAAGGCGTCAAAGCCCATATTTTTGGCTTTCTGCAGAACACGCTTAAGCACATAGCGGGGATCGCCGGCGAAGGGGCTGCCATCGGTATTATGCACATCGCAGATCAGCCGGGCCACCTTACCGTGATGGGGCTGCCAGGGAAACACCCGGTAGGATTTCAAATCCGGATAGAGGTACTGGTCGGACTCGTCGATACGGACAAAGCCCTCGATGGAGGAACCGTCAAACATACACTGATTGTTCACCGCCTTCTCGATCTGGGAGGCGGTAATAGCCACGTTTTTCAGCTGGCCGAAAATGTCGGTGAATTGCAGACGGATGAATTTCACATCCTCTTCCCGTACCATGCGGATGATATCTTCTTTGGAGTGCGGCATGACAGGGGCCCCTTTCTCTCATCAAAATCTGGATTCAGATAGCAAAGAAGGCGCTCCGCCCCCCTGGGCCGGAACGCCTTTGTTCACAACTGAAATTAGTATAAGTGCTTGCCCCGCTCCTGTCAAGGGAGTAGCCTACCAGAAAAAGATTTTTGTGGCAACGAGCAGGGAGGCCTGCTTTCGCCCCCTCTTCCTTGTGCGGACAGCACAAATCCGACACAAAAGGCCGTTCTCTCCAGGCGTCAGACTTTTATCCCGGCAGAAACTGTGCTAAAATGCAGGCATTAGAACAGCCCCGTCCACAGACGGAGAAAGGGATGGTCTACACATGGAATATCGGATCGAACGGGACAGCATGGGCGAGATGCAGGTGCCCGCCGACCGCTACTGGGGCGCTCAGACCCAGCGCAGCTGCCAGAACTTCAAAATCGGCACGGAGCGGATGCCTCAGGAGATCGTCCGTGCCTTTGGTATCCTGAAAAAGGCCGCTGCCATAGCCAACCACAGCCTGGGCAAGCTGGACGAGGAAAAGCTGAATGTGATCTCCCAGGCCTGTGATGAAGTGATCGCCGGTAAGCTGGACAGCCACTTCCCCCTGGTGGTATGGCAGACTGGAAGCGGCACCCAGTCCAACATGAACGTCAACGAGGTGGTGGCCAACCGGGGCAACGAACTGGCGGGCAAAAAGCTGCTCCACCCCAACGACCACGTGAATATGTCCCAGTCCTCCAACGACACCTTCCCCACCGCCATGCACATTGCCGCCGCGGTGGAACTGGAGGACAAGCTCTTCCCTGCTCTGGACGCCCTCATCTCCACCTTCAAGCGCTTGGAGGTGGAAAATCAGGATGTGGTGAAGAGCGGCCGCACCCATCTCCAGGACGCGGTTCCTATCACCGTGGCCCAGGAGATCAGCGGCTGGCGCTCCAGCCTGGAGAAGGACAAGGCCCTGCTGGAGCTGGCCCTGCCCGCGCTCCACGAGCTGGCCCTGGGCGGCACCGCCGTGGGAACCGGCCTCAATGCCCCCAAGGGCTTTGACGCCGCCGTGGCTCAGGCTGTGGGCCAGCTCACCGGCAAACCCTTTGTCACCTCCCCCAACAAGTTCCACGCCCTCACCAGCAAGGACGAACTGGTCTTTGCCCACGGTGGTCTGAAGGCCCTGGCCGCCGACCTGATGAAGATTGCCAACGACGTGCGCTGGCTGTCCTCCGGCCCCCGGTGCGGCCTGGGCGAGCTCCACATTCCCGAGAACGAGCCCGGCTCCTCCATCATGCCCGGCAAGGTCAACCCCACCCAGTGCGAGGCGGTGACCATGGTGGCCGTTCAGGTCATGGCCAACGATGTGGCGGTGGGTATGGCCGCCTCCCAGGGCAACTTTGAACTCAACGTATTTATGCCGGTGTGCATCTACAACTTCCTCCAGTCAGTGCGGCTGCTGGCCGACGCCATGGACTCCTTCAACCGCAACTGCGCCGTGGGCATCACCGCCAACCGGGACAAGTGCCGCCACAACCTGCACAACTCCCTTATGCTGGTCACCGCCCTCAACCCCTACATCGGCTACGACAACGCCGCCAAGACCGCCAAAAAGGCCCACGCCGAGGGGATCTCCCTGAAGGAGGCCTGTGTCAGCCTGGGCTTCCTCACGGCGGAGCGGTTTGACGAAGTGTTTCGTCCGGAAGAAATGGCATAAGAAAGAAGAGGCTTTTTTATGGACATCAATCAGCAAGCCCTGGATCTCCACTACCAGCTCCAGGGCAAGATCGAAGTAATCTCACGCCAACCCATCCAGACCCAGGAGGACCTGTCCCTGATGTACACCCCCGGCGTGGCAGAGCCCTGCCGGGTCATCGCCAAAGACTACGAGCAGTCCTTCCGCCTCACCCGCCGAAGCAATCTGGTGGCCGTCATCACCGACGGCTCCGCCGTGCTGGGTCTGGGAGACATCGGTCCCGCCGCCGGTATGCCGGTGATGGAGGGCAAGTGCGCCCTGTTCAAGGAGTTCGGCGGGGTGGACGCCTTCCCCATCTGCGTGGACACCAAGGATGTGGACAAGCTGGTGGAAACCATCGCCCTCATTTCCAAAAGCTTCGGCGGCATCAACCTGGAGGACATCGCCGCCCCCCGCTGCTTTGAGGTGGAGCGCCGCCTGAAAGAGGTGTGCGATATCCCCGTGTTCCACGATGACCAGCACGGCACTGCCATCGTGGTGGCCGCCGCTATGCTCAACGCCGCCAAAGTTACCGGCAAGGCTCTGGGCCAGATGAAGATCGTCATCAACGGCGCCGGAGCCGCCGGCATCGCCATCGGCAAGCTGCTTATCTCCATGGGCTTCGGCAACATCGTCATGTGCGACTTGGGCGGCATCATCTGCGAGGGGGACGAAGGCCTCAACGCCGGTCAGGAGGATATTTCCCACATCTCCAATCTAAACCGTGAGCACGGCACCCTGGCCGACGCCCTCAAGGGAGCCGACGCTTTCGTAGGCGTGTCCCGGCCCAACCTGGTCACCGCCGGGATGGTATCCACCATGAATCAGGGTATCGTCTTTGCCATGGCCAACCCCACCCCCGAGATCATGCCCGACGAGGCCAGGAAGGGCGGCGCCGCTGTTATCGGCACAGGCCGCTCCGACTTCCCTAACCAGATCAATAACGTGCTGGTATTCCCCGGCATCTTCAAGGGCGCCCTGGCCGTCCGGGCCAGGGAAATCACCGAGGGCATGAAGATCCGGGCCGCCAAGGCCCTGGCCGCCCTGGTGAGAGACGACCAGCTCACCGCCGAGTATATCCTGCCCTCCGCCCTGGACAAGACCGTGGCCGACGCTGTGGCCGACGCCGTGGCCCAGGAGGCCAGAGAGCAGGGCATCGCCCGCATCTGAGCGCTTTTCAAACAGAAAACCCCCGTTCCGCCAAAGCGGAACGGGGGTGTTTTGTCTGTTCGTCAGCCGCGTGCTCAGCGGTTGCGGTTGAAGATCTTGAAGATATCGTCGAAGGGATCGTCCTCCGCGGGAGCGGCGGGCGCTTCCTGACCGGCAGCGGACTGCTGATCAGGCTGGGCCACAGCCTTCTTCTCCGCAGCGGCGGTGAAGGGCTTGTTGGGCATGGCACCCTCCAGCTCCTCAAAGCCGGTAGCAATGACGGTGACCCGGATCTCGTCCTCCAGGGTGTCGTCGAATGCTGCGCCGAAGATGATGAGGGCGTCGGGATGGGCGGCCTGCTGCACCAGGTTGGCAGCGGTCTCCACTTCCTCCAGGCCGATGTCCACGGAGCCGGTAACATTGACCAGCACGCCCTTGGCGCCGTTGATGGAGGTCTCCAGCAGGGGGCTGGAAATGGCCATCTTGGCGGCCTCCTCGGCCTTGTTCTTGCCGGCGGCCCGGCCAACGCCCATGTGAGCCATACCGGCATTCTGCATGACGGCGGTCACGTCGGCGAAGTCCAGGTTGATGAAGCCGGTGTTCTTGATCAGGTCGGAGATGGACTGCACCGCCTGGCGCAGCACGTCATCGGCGATCTCGAAGGCATTCTGGAAGGTGATCTTCTGATCGGTGGCAAACTTCAGCCGCTCGTTGGGGATGATCACCAGGCTGTCCACCCGGGTGCGCAGCTCCTCGATGCCCTTTTCCGCCTGCATCATGCGCCGGCGACCCTCAAAGTTGAAGGGCTTGGTGACCACGCCCACGGTGAGGATACCCATCTCCTTGGCGATATCAGCCACGATGGGAGCCGCGCCTGTGCCGGTGCCGCCGCCCATACCGGCGGTGATGAACACCATGTCGGCGTCCTCCAGGGCCTTGGAAACCGCGTTACGGCTCTCCTCGGCGGACTTACGGCCCACCTCGGGGTCGCTGCCCGCGCCCTGGCCGCCGGTGAGCTTCTCACCGATCTGAATCTTAAAGGTCGCGCTGGAAACGGCAAGCGCCTGCTTGTCCGTATTCACAGCGATAAAATCAACACCCTTGGTCCCGGTCTTTACCATCCGGTTGACTACGTTGTTGCCGCCGCCGCCGACACCGATCACCTTGATCGTGACCACATTATCCGGCCCGGTGTCCAGTCCAAACGCCATAACTGCTCCTCCTATGTAGAACGTATTCGTGAAAAACACACGTAGAAGAGGAAGGACCTGTTATCTTTGGTCCTCCTCATGGGAAGATACTATATCTAGTTGATTTATTGTATCTCTCTTTTGCTTCGAGGTCAATAGTTCCCGCCGGATTTTAGCAAAGTTTTGGAACATACGGGTGCCGAAGACCACCACTGCCGCCAGGTACAGAGGAATGCCCAATTTCTGCCCCAGCCAGGTAAGAAAAGCGGCAATAGCGGCGTTTCCGATGGTGCCCGACAGGAACACCGACAGCCGGAACTGTTTTTCCAGCCGGGCGCAGTAACCGCCCAGGGCCGAGTCCAGTGCCGCCAGCAGTCCGGCGGCCACATAGAGGGAATATTGACTGGGAATGGTCCAGGGCACCAGAATGCCCACCAGCAAACCCACCAGCAAACCGATCAATTCCAGCATTTACTCTCCCCCCTCTTCACGCTCCGGCACCACAGTGTGGGCATATTGATACTCCACAGTACCGCTGTACTTGGGGATAAGCAGCAGATCGCTGGCCGTCACCTTCACGGAAATCCCCCACTGGCTCAGTACATCCACCACGCCGTTGCGCATGGTGAGGGCATTGTACAGGGTATCCGGGTCTCCGATGGCAAAGATCACATAGGGGGCGGCGTACCGCCGGCCGTTCACCGTCACCACTGCGCCGGTGCAACGGATCTCGCTGTTGGCCAGCAGACGCTCCCCGTTGAGGGAGATGGCCTCCGCCCCGGCGGAGCGCAGCTCGTTGACCACCGACAGCAGGTCATTGTCGTGAATGAGATAGTTGGCCTCGTCGCCGGTCACATTGCTCTGGGCGGAGTCCTCCAGGATCACAGTGACTCCCGGTCCCTCCACGTCGGTGCGGCCGGCAGTGATCTCCAGCTGCTCCAGTTCCTTTCGCAGGGCCTCGCTGCCCCCGTCGCCGGAGGCCGCCTGGTCCCGGTAAATGGCCAGTTCGCCTTGCAGCTGGGCCACCTGATCCTCCAGGGCATCGTTCTGCTTGCTCTGCTCGTTGTACAGCTCCTGCAGGGTCTCCAGGCGGCTGGCATTGGCGGCGTCCGCCGCGCCGGTGAGCTGGACCGTCCGCAGCTGTGCCGCCAACAGATAGCCCACGATGATGCACACCACCACCACGGCGAATTCGCCTTTGTTGCGTCGTTTCTTTTCTGCCATGAAATACTCCTTGCTGTTATTGCTCCGGCGCCTGTTCCGGTACCGTGGGCGTATGGGAAGGCTGGGCCGGCTCCTCCGGCGGAGTTGTGGTCCCCGGCTGCTGCGCAGGCTCTGTGGGGACCTCCAGGGGACTCCAACCCTCAGGCAACCACCGTTCCGGCAGCAGATGGATCTTCCGCTCATCATAGTTCTGGTCCAGGGTACCTGTCCGGGGCAGCCCCCGCTTATCCATGGTCTCCAGAGCCAGCTTCAGTTCATAGGTCTCTTCATCAAAGTCACCGTTTATGGGGAAGATCACCGTCAGATTCTCACCATAGCCGAAACGGATCTCATTGCCGGAGGACAGGTCAATAAAGTGCTTCAGACTGCCTGTCATCACCCGGCCCCGAATGGCCTTCAAAAAGGCCTGTAGACGCTCCAGCTTGTCCTGCTGCTCAGGGGCCACGGTGAGCAGGTTCCCCACCGTTGGGTTTACTGGATCCAGACCCAGCACCTGGGGCTTGCCCCGGACCAGAGCGGCGTCCCCCACCTCCAGCAGCTTACATTTGTCGTCCAGCAGCCAGTAGCCGCCGCCGCTCTCCACCCAGGCCACCCCGGTACTCTCCGTCACCTCAAAGATCAGGGTATCGGGCAGCTTGCGGCTGATGGCCACATCATCCACATAGGGCAGCTGAGTCAAGATCCGGTCGGCGATCTGGTACTTGTTCAACGTGAACAGGTTGTCCCCTTTTTCCACGCCGGCAGCCGACAGGATCTCCTCCTGGGTATAGCGGGAATTGCCTGCCACCACCATGGTATTCACTCGAAAAAAGATGATGCAGCCTACCAAAATGGCGGCAAAGATGAGCAGAATGGACAGCAGCTTATAGAGGACGCCAAAGCGCCCCCGATTCCGCCGCCGTCTTTTTCTGTTCCGTCTTGCCGCCATTGTGCTGTTCTCCTGTTCTTTTTTCTCCATCCTCGCACAGAATGGTTGATTCTTTGATAAGAAATTCTTACAATTTTCTCAAACTTATCTCACACCCGCCGGATCTGAGCCCCCAGCCGCTGTAAATCATATTCCAGAGACTGATAGCCCCGGTCGATGTGGTGCAAACCTGTAACGGTGGTGGTACCCTCCGCCCCCAGAGCGGCCACCGCCAGGGCGGCCCCGCCCCGCAGGTCGGAGGCCATAACGGTGGCGCCGTGGAGCCGGGACACCCCGTACACCACCGCCACCCGGCCTTCCACCCGGATATCCGCCCCCATGCGGATGAGTTCATCCACATGGCGGTAGCGGCTTTCAAACATATTCTCCACAAAAACCGTGCAGCCGGTCCCCCCTGCCAGGGCCGCCATCAGAGGGGCCTGAGCGTCGGTGGGAAAGCCGGGATAGGGCGCCGTCCGCACCGGACGTACCCCTTTCAGCACACCGTCACTTCCAAGGCAGATCCGGTCCGCCTCACTGTGTACCTGGCAGCCGGCCTCCTTCAGCACCGCCGTCACCGTGGACAGGGTGCGCCAGTCCACACCGGTCACCTCCACGTTGCCTCCCGCGGCGGCAGCTGCCGCCAGATAGGTGGCGGCCACGATCCGGTCACCCATCACCCGGTAGGCCCCACCGTGAAGAGGGAGCCCCCCTTCCACCGTGATGACCGAGCTGCCCGCTCCCCGGACCCGGGCGCCCAGGGCCTGCAAAAAGCCCTGAAGGTCCACGATCTCCGGTTCCCGGGCGGCGTTGGTGATGGTCGTGGTTCCCTGAGCGCACACCGCTGCCAGCATGGCGTTCTCGGTGGCTCCCACACTGGGCAGGGACAGGACGATATCCGCACCCCGCAGCTGCCCGGAACAGGAAAGTCCCCCTTCCCGGTCCTCCACCCTGCCCCCCAGGGCACGGATGGCGGCCAGATGCAGGTCGATGGGGCGGGGTCCCAGCTCACAGCCGCCGGGCGCACACAGCCGCGCCTGTCCCATCCGCCCCAGGATGGCCCCCAAAAAGATGACGGAGGAACGCATCTCCCGCATCAGAGCGTCGGGCACGTCCCAGCGGCTGGGCGCGGAGGCGTCCACCACCACGCCGTCCCCCTGCCATTCCGCCCTGCAGCCCAGATGGCGCAGGATGGCCAGCGAGGCCTCCACATCGGAAAGGCGGGGACAATTCTGGATCATGCAGGCCCCCGGAGCCAACAGACAGGCGGCCAGGATGGGCAGCACGCTGTTCTTTGCCCCGTGGACCATCACGGAACCCTCCAGCGGCCGACCCCCTTCTATCACGTATGCACTCATAGCTTCCATCCTCCGCATTCAGGATTTATGTACGCCATCCTATGCGTCCGATGGAAGGCCGGTTCATTTTGCCCGCTTTTCCAGCAATTCCTTCAGAGTCTGGTAGATTTTTTCCGCCGCGTCGGGAGAACCCATCTCCCGCAATGCCCGGCTCATCTTCTCCCGGCGGTCCGGGTCAGCCAGCAGCTGATTGACCAAATCATAGAGCTTCTCACCGCTGGACTCGCTCTCGGGCAGCAGCACCGCTCCGCCGGCGTTGGCCAGCACCCGGGCGTTCTTGGTCTGATGGTCGGCCACCACGTTGGGAGAGGGCACCAGCACCGCCGGCCGGGCGATGGCGGTAAGCTCCGCGATGGTGGAGGCCCCGGCCCGGCAGAGCACCAGGTCGGCCGCCGCCATCACCAGAGGCATATCATAGATGTACTGCCGCACCTCCACGCCGGGATACTGAGCCAGGTCAATGCCCTGCTCTTTCAAACCGGCCAGGACCTGCTCATAGTTGCGGCCCGCGCCGTGGATGTGCCGCCAGGGCGCGCCCGCCCGGCACTCCCGGACGATACAGTCGGTGATCTGCTCGTTCATCACCTTGGCACCCAGGCTGCCCCACACCGATACCACCAAGGGCCGGTCATCGGTAAAGCCCAGCTTTCCCCGGGCCTCCTTCCGGTTGCAGCGGAAAAAGTCCTCCCGGACTGGGGTGCCGGTCACCACCACCTTGGAGGGGTCGTCATAGTGGCTGCGGCTCTCCTCAAAGCCCACCATCACCGCGTCCACCACCTTGGACAGGGTCTTGGTGGTAAGGCCGGGAACGGCGTTGGATTCGTGGACGGCGGTGGGGATTCCACGGGCTGCCGCCGCGTTGACCACAGGGTAGGAGGCGTAGCCGCCGGTACCCACCACCAGGTCGGGCCGGAACCGGTCCAGAATGGCGTTGGCCTGCTTCTTGGATTTATTCATATTCAGCAGGGTCTTGATGTTATGGCCGATGGCCGCCGGGGTGATGGACCGCTGGAAATTGGTGATGGTCACCGTCTGGATCTCATAACCCTCCTTGGGCACCAGCCGGGTCTCCATACCGCCGTCGGCTCCCACAAAGAGCACCTGGCAACCCGGATTGCGTGCCTGGAACATCTGGGCCAGAGCCACCGCCGGATTTACATGACCCGCGGTACCGCCGCAGGTAAAGAGGATTTTCATGCCTGTCTTTCCCTCCTCACAAAGGGCAAAAGAAATTAGAAATCCGTCATTCCGGGAATTCACTTTCCGGAATGACACCTTAACCCGCGCCACAGGGCGCGAAACCGGGGGTATCGAGCCAAGTCGCCGGCCTTGCCGGCACGCAGACTCGTATCCAGGGGTCGGAAGCGCCGGGGGCGCTTCCGATAGAAATCCAAATGGAATCACCGCAGACACCATGGGATACCCCCTGGACTTTTCTTTCTATTCTTGTTTGGGCGCGGGTATTTGTCGTGACACTGACAGCACCATACCCATCTCCGCCAACTGGATCATCAATGCCGTGCCTCCATAGCTGAAGAAGGGCAAGGAGATGCCGGTGGAGGGGATCAGGTTGGTGACCACAGAGATGTTTAGAAAGACCTGTACAGCCGTCAGGGTGGTAATTCCCACCACCAGCAGAGCACCGAAGCGATCCCGGGCATGGACAGCGATCCAATAGCCCCGGATCACCAGAAGAATAAAGAGGATAATCACAATAGCTGCCCCTACAAAGCCCATCTCCTCGCACCAGATGGAGAAGATATAGTCGTTTTCCGACTCGGGCAGGTAGAGGAACTTCTGGCGGCTCTTGCCGAAGCCCACGCCCAGCAGGCCGCCGGAGCCAATGGCATAGAGGGACTGAATGATCTGGAAGCCCTTGTCCCGACCATTCATTCCGTCGTTCCACGGGTCCTTCCAGATAGCCAGACGGGTAGCCATGTAACTGGTCTGGGTCATGATGAAGAAGAGGCCCGCTGCCGCCACGGCGCCGCCGCCAATAAACCAATACAGTTTGATACCGGCGGCAAAGAGCACCGACGCACCGCCCACCAGCACCAGGATGGTACCCGACATATGAGGCTCCATCAGCATCAGTATGGCCACCAGGCCCAGGATGAGAAAATAGGGAATTGGTTCCAGGACCCCCTTTTCATCCAGCCAGGCGTAGAGGCCGCTGAGGGGGTGACGGGGAGGCAGTCGCTTGTGCTTCTCCGTATTCCGTTTGGACAGGCGGGCGGCAAAATACATGATGACGCCCACCTTGGCGATCTCAGAGGGCTGGAAACCGCCGATGATCGGTAGACTGATCCACCGCTGGGCGCCTACGGTGCTTCGGCCGTAGCCGAAGGGGAGCACCAGCACCAGAAGAACGATGGAGATGGCCAGTACAAAGATGGACAGTCCCCGGAAGGTCTGATAGTTGATCTTGGAGATCAGAAACATGGCCACCAGACCCACCGCGCCAAATCCAGCCTGCTTGATAAAATAGTTGGCCGGATTCAGGCCCTCGTTCATGGCGGTGGGATAGGAGGCTGAGAACACCGCGATCACACCGATGGCGGTAAGGATCACTACCAGCATCAGAAAGGGGATATCAATGGGCCCCCGGGCCAGCTGCTGCATCACCGTCAGGTCGCGTCTGCGTTTTACCATGTCCTGTCACCTCCTGTATGACGATGCAAGGGGTTCAGCGGTATATAACCCCCCAGAATGCCAGCGCGCACATCACCAGAGTGATCCCGGTGAATACGCAGAACAGTTTGACCTCGCTCCAACCGCCCATCTCCAGATGGTGGTGAAGGGGGGCCATGCGGAAGATCCGCTTGCCGTGGGTCAGCTTGAAGTATCCGACCTGTATAATGTCGGACAAAGTTTCCGCAATGTAGATGATACCCACCAGGATGAGCACCAGAGGGATATCCAGAGCAAAAGCCAGACCGCACACCGCGCCGCCCAGGAAAAGGGAGCCGGTATCGCCCATGAACACCTTGGCGGGGTGGAAATTGTAGATCAGGAAGCCGGCCAGGCCGCCCAGCAGAGCGCCGGAGAAAATGCCCAGCTCATAGTGCCCCCACCAGCAGGCCACGGCGGTGAAGAAAAGCATCACCGGCATGGTAACGCCGCTGGCCAGACCGTCGATGCCGTCGGTGATGTTGACGGCATTGACGCATCCCACCATAACAAAGGCGGCAAAGACCATATACACCGGCCAGGGGATGGACAAGGTCACGTTGAAGAAGGGAATGTACAGATCGGGGGTCAGATAACCGAAGTTCCGCATGAGTACGGTAAACAGGATGGCTGCCGCCAGCTGCAAAATAAACTTCTGAGGGGCGGTCAGGCCGGTGTTCTGCTTCTTTTTTACCTTAAAATAGTCGTCAATATAGCCGATGATGCCAAACACCAGGGCAAAGACCAGAACAAATCCGCCGCCGAATTTCCCGGCGGCAAAGTCCTGCCAGCTCAGGGCGGCCACCGCCACAATGGCGGCGATGATGAACATGAGCCCACCCATGGTGGGGGTACCCTGTTTGGACATATGCCAGGTGGGGCCGATCTCCTTGATGGACTGGCCGGCCTTCATGCGCCGCAGCACCGGGATAAGCACCCGCCCCGCCAGGGCGGCCACCACAAACCCGATCAGGCAGCTGATGACGATCCTCAACATCTCTTTTGCAACCTCCAAAGCCTTTACAGCTCAAATTTTGTCCGTTCCAAATGGACCAACGTGGTATTCTATCACAGACTGTCCCTGGTTTCCACTCTAAAATGCAACAAACTTCTGCCGTTCTTTGGTGAAAAAGGCGGCCACTTCCTCCCTCTCATCCAGATGGTACTGCACACCGCCGATCTCCTGATAGGTCTCATGGCCTTTGCCTGCCAGTACCACCGTATCCCCGGCCCGGGCCAGAGAGAGGGCCATGGCAATGGCCCGCCGCCGGTCAGGCTCCACATGGCGCTCCGCTCCGGCGTCTTGCATCCCCTTCAGGATGTCGTCGATAATGGCCCGAGGCGCCTCGGTACGGGGGTTGTCAGAGGTGACCACTGCCACATCGGCCAGCTGTCCGGCGATGGCTCCCATCTGGGGACGCTTGGACCGGTCCCGGTCGCCGCCGCAGCCGAACAGACAGATCACCCGGCCTTTGGTAAAGTCCCGGACGGTGGTGAGAATATTCTCCAGTGCGTCAGGGGTATGGGCATAGTCGACGAGCACCGTGTAGTCCGCCGGCACCGGCACCACCTCGATGCGGCCCTTCACTCCCCTGGCATTGGCCAGAGAGGATGCGATCTGTCCCAGAGGCAGGCCCAGGGTCAGGCCGCAGGAAATGACGCCCAGGGCATTGTAAATGGTAAAGCCCCCGGGGATGGGCAGACGGACCCGGGCAATGGCGTCCATGGTCACCGCCTCAAATTCCACCCGGTCGGGGAAAAGCCGCAGATTTTTGGCGGTGAGGCCGGCCTCGTCCCGACACTCGGAATAGGTAAAGGCGGGACAGGAAACATTTTCAGCATAATACCGCCCTGCCTCGTCGTCCAGGTTGAGCACAGCCACATCGCACTGGCGGAACAGCAGGCCCTTGGCCTGCCGATAGGCCTCCATGGTTTTGTGGAAGTCCAGATGGTCCTGGGTCAGATTGGTGAAGATGCCCGCTGCAAACCGGATACCGTCCAGCCGATGGAGCACCAGGGCGTGGGAGGAGGCCTCCATCACCACATGGCTGCATCCGGCATCCGCCATCTCCCGCAGCAGCTTCTGCACCTCCCAGGACTCCGGAGTGGTTCGGTGGGCGGGCAGGACCTCCTGGCCGATCATATTCTGGTTGGTACCGATGAGGCCGACTTTAGCCCCCAGCACCCCCTCCAGCATGGCTTTCAGCAGATAGGTGGTGGTAGTCTTGCCATTGGTGCCGGTGACGGCCAGCACCGTCAGTTCCTCCGCCGGGTGGCCGAACCAGTTGGCGGACACCGCTGCCAGGGCCGCCCTTGGATCCTCCGTTACCAGCCATGGGCCCTCTTCCGCCGGGGGACGGCGGCACAGTATGGCCGCCGCCCCCTGATCCAGCGCCTGCTGAATATACTTATGGCCGTCGGTTTTGTAGCCCGGCAGGGCCACAAAGAGGCAGCCGGAGATCATATCTCGGGTGTCATAGCAGATGCCTGAAATTTCCACATCCTGGACGTGACGGGCAGTGAACTTCACACCCGCCAGTACCTCATTCAGCTTCATGCTCACACCCCGCTTTCTTCCCCGCTGGGAAAGTAATTACAGCCCGTCGCCGCTGGCTGTGGAGTCGGTAAAGCGCACCTCGATGGTGGTGCCCCGGTCCACACTGGCGCCTGCCTGAGTAGACTGTTCATAGGCCACCACGGTGGAGCCGAACTCAGAGGCGCCGCTGGCCTTCAGGTAAAGGCCTTGGGCAGCCAGCTTCTGCTTGGCCTGCTCCACATTGAGGCCGATCACATTGGGTACCTGCACCTGACCGGTGGGTACCTCGGCCCCCATATAGACCACCACTTCGCTGCCGCCGGGGATGGATGCTCCCTTGGCCGGGATCTGGCCGGTGACAGTATCGCCGTCGCCCACCACCCGGATGGACAAATTGTTCTTCTTCAGGGACGTGGTGGCATCAGCCAGATTCAGGCCGGTCAGGTTGGGCACCATGACGTCGGCAGTAGCCGAGTAGCTCTTCTCCACGCCCAGATAGTCCAGGATCTTTTCCATCAGCTCGCCGGCCTTGAGGGCAGCCATGTTACCGCCGCTGATGTACCATTTGTCCTCCGTGTAGTTGGAGCCGGGGCTCACTGGCTTGGGGCTGTCGTAGGCCAGCAGGATGACGATCTGGGGATCGTCCGCCGGAGCAAAGCCCAGGAAGGAAACGATGGTGTGATCCACACCCTTCAGGGTCTGGGAGGAACCGGTCTTGCCGCCAATCCGGTAGCCTTCCACGGCGGCGTTTTTACCCGTACCGCCGTCCACCACCTTCTCCAGAATAGCCCGGCACCGCTCGCTGGTCTTCTCGCTGATGACCTGCCGCACCTCGGTGGGGTCGGTGTGCTGAAGCACGTTGCCGTTAGCGTCGGTCACCTGGCTTACTACATAAGGCTGCATCAGGTGGCCGCCGTTGACCACAGCGGAAGCGGCAGTGATGAGCTGCAGCGGGGTGACCTGGAAGCGCTGACCGAAGGAGGCCACCGCCAGGTCCACGTTGGTAAAGTCGTCCCGGTCCCAGACATACTGGCCGCCGCCGCTGGCCTCGCCCTGCATATCGATGCCGGTGGGGCCAAGGAAACCAAAGTCCTCCAGATAGTCATAGAACTTCTCCGCCCCCAGCCGTCTGCCGATTTCGATAAAGGCCGGGTTACAGGAGTTGGCCACCGCTTTGGCCAGATCCTGATCGCCGTGGCCGTCACGCTTGGAACAGCGGATGGGCGCACCGGTCCAGCCGTCCACCTGGGCCACACCGCTGCAATAGAAGTGGTCGCTCTCGGTAACCACACCCTCCTCCAGGGCTGCGGCCAGCACCATGGACTTAAAGGTGGAGCCCGGCTCGTAGGAGCTGGTTACCGCCTTATTCTCCCACTGGGTATACAGAACGTTCTTCTCCGCTTCCTGAATCGCCTTGTCATAGGCCTCCTGGGTACTGGCCCCCTCTTCCAGCGCCTTTCGGTAGGCCTCCTCCTTGGTGTAGTTACCGCTCTTCACGTCTTCCAGGTACTGGAGGAGCACCGGGTCGCTCACCGTCCAGGGATCATTCAGATCGTAGGCAGGGGAATTGGCCCAGCCCAGAATAGCCCCGGTATTGGGATCCATGGCAATACAGAATCCGCCGTCCTGCACATCAAACTGCTCCACGCCCTCTTTCAGGATGCTTTCGCAGTAGGACTGGATGGTGGCGTCGATGGTGAGGGTCAAATTGTTGCCGTCTGTGGCATCGTAGTAGTCCTCGAAGCGGTAAAGCAGTTCGGTGCCCACACCGTCCTTGGCTGTGACCACCCGGCCTGTCTGGCCGGACAGCTCCTCCTCAAACTGTGCCTCCAGGCCGTAGGCGCCCACATTATCCAGATTGGGATTGACCCAGCCGATCACCTGGGCCGCCAGGCTTCCCTTGGGGTAGTACCGCTTGCTGGTTGGCATCAGGTAGATACCGTGGGACAGATGATTCTCCGTGATAAACGCCTGGACCGCCTCCGACTCTTCAGGTTCAACGCGGTACTTGATGATCTCATACTGGGAGTTCTTGTTCTCCAGATGCTTCATCACATCCTCAACTTTCAGATTCAGGATGGACGCCAGGTTCTCCGCCACAAACTGATCGGTGGGTTCCGGGTAGTCAGGCAGCTTGCCGCCCTTCTCCTGGGCGTCCTCCACCTTCTCCCGATAGGTCTCCTGAGTCTCCAACAGATCCTTGGGGGAGAGCTGCACATTGTATACCGTGGCGCTCATGGCCAGCACGGCCCCCTGGCTGTCATAAATGGTACCCCGGTTAGCGGTGACGGTGCTGTCTCTGGTTTGCTGCTGCACCGCCAGCTCCTGATAGTGGTCATGCTGGCTGATCTGGATCTGCCACAGCTTGAAGAACAGCGGGATAAACACCACCAGTCCGAACAGCACCATCAGGAACAGGCTGCGGATGAGAATGGTGCGGTTGGCCCGCTGGTCCGGCCGCTGCCGAACGATTCGAGTGCCTTTCTTTCTTTTTTCTGCCATTTCCGGCTCACCTCGCTTGGGATCATACAGCACTTGTATGCTGCTCCACGGCTTGAAATACCGCAGGAGGGCGTAAGAAAATTTCTTTTCTTACGCCCTCTCTCACTCACTTGCTGACTTCTGTTATGGGCGTCTCACAGCCGCCCGATTTCTTTTCTGCCCGCTGATGCAGTATATGGCGCTCATCAACTAAAATATTCCACAATCTCCGTAAAGATGGAACGCATACTTTCCACAGCCCCATCCAGGCCGGTGGCCTCTTCCTCCTGCTGGAAGTAAGTCACGGCGTCAGGCTCAGACAGGTCCACATAGATGACCTGACCATTCTGGGGCTTGACCATAGCGCCGCTGTCCGTCAGGTTCTTCTCAATACTCTCCAGGTCGTAGGCCAGCTCATACTGGGCACGCAGCTTGGCCTCCTCCGTTTTCAGTCCGGTCAGATCGGACCGCAGGCTTACCACCTGATCAGAAATCACCGCCAGCTGTACATAGCTGAACAACAGCAGCACTGCGAAAACCAGCACCGCCAGGAAACCCACCACGGCAAAGGGAGAGACGATACCCGCCTCCCGTACCCGGACCTTGGGACGGACCACCGCCCGCTCCCGGGGACGGACCAGTGGACGGGGACGCAGGACCTCTTCCTGCTCCAGCTGCCGGGCCGCGGAGCCGTCATACATGGGGAAAGGGATGGTGTCATATTTGGAATATTTTCTGCGCTTCACGGCAGTTGCCATGGCTGCTCCACTCCATTCTCATTCGTAAATCTGCCGTTATCTCTCTCTCAGCTTTTCCGCCACCCGCAGTTTGGCGCTGCGGGCACGGGGATTCTCTTCCAGTTCTTCCGGACCGGATACAATGGGCTTCCGGGTGACCAATTTGATCTGGGGCTTTTTCCCGCACACACAAACCGGGAAATCCGGGGGGCAGGTACAACCCTTGGCGTACTCTGCCAGACCGTTCTTCACAATCCGATCCTCCAGGGAGTGGAAGGAGATCACCGCCAGCCGGCCGCCAGCATTGAGGCGGGGCACCGCGGAGCGCACCATTTTGTCCACCGAGCCCAGCTCGTCGTTGACCGCGATGCGGATGGCCTGAAAAGACCGCTTGGCAGGGTGCTGCTTCTCCCGCAGGGCGGAGGCGGGCATAGCTCCCTTGATGATGTCCACCAATTCCAGGGTGGTCTCCACCGGCTTTTTCTCCCGGGCGCGCACAATGGCCCCTGCAATGGCGGAAGAATAACGCTCCTCGCCGTACTGCCACAGGATGCGCCGCAATTCTTCCTGGGGCCACTCATTCACCACGGTGCGGGCGGTCAGCCCGTCGGACTGGTCCATCCGCATATCCAGCGGCGCGTCCGCCATATAGGAGAAGCCTCTGGACCCGTCGTCCAACTGGGGAGAGGACACGCCCAGGTCGAAAAGCATTCCGTCCACGCCCTCCAGACCCAGCTTATCCAGAATGGCGTCCAGTTCGCAGAAGTTGCTGTGGACCAAGGTGACCTTGTCCCGCCACTGGGCCAGCCGCTCCTCCGCCGCGTCCAGGGCCGCCTGGTCCCGGTCCACACAGATCAGCCTGCCGCTGGTCAGCCGCCTGACGATCTCCCGGCTGTGGCCCGCCCGGCCCAGGGTGCCGTCCAGATAAATACCATCCGGCCGGATATTCAGCGCTTCCATACATTCCGCCAGCAGCACCGGCTTGTGAGAAAATCCCGTTTCACTCATCTCAGAACCCCAGCATCTCCATACAGGCGGACATCTTCTCCGGCGTCATTTCTTCCTCTTCCTGGGCCTGCCAGGCATCGGCACTCCAGATCTCAGCCCGGTCGTTGACGCCGATGATAACCACATCCTTGTCCAGTCCGGCATACTTCCGCAGCTTCTGGGGAATGACAATGCGGCCCTGACTGTCCAGCTCGCACTTGGCGGCATTGGCAAAGAGGGGACGCATGGCCTTGGACTGGCTCATGGGAAGGGAAGAAAATTTTTCTGTAAACCGGTCCCAGGTGGACTGAGGATAGATGGCCAGACAGGCATCCACGCCCATAGCCAGATAGAAGGTGACCCCCAGTTCCTCCCTCAGTTTCGCAGGAATGAAAAGGCGTCCCTTGCCGTCGATGCTATGCTCGTAGGTACCGGTCACGCCCTTCACTTCCCTCCACTTTAGTGTTTTTGAGCGGGGTTTTCCCCCATTTTGCTCCACCGTCCCCTTCAGTATAAAGGTTCTGTAACGGAATTGCAATAGTTTTTTACTCTTTTTTAACCCCCAAACCCCCTGTTTTTTATACGAAAGTCGCGCTTTTTTGCATCAAAAACATACGTTCGACTCCTTTTCGTTTCCAATCGGCAGCAAAAAGCACCATACCTGGTGGTATGGTGCAAAAAAAATCACAATTTTATCGTATTATGTAAATAGGATAATGGAAAAAAACAGCTCCCCGCCGCAGTGGGGCAGGGAGCCGTTTTGCTGTTATTCGTCGGCCTCAGCGTCGTAGGGCTGGCGGCTGTTCTGGGGGGCGCTGCCCCCGGCCACCGCCCGGAACCGGGCGCGGGACTTTTTGATCTCGTCGTAGGCCTCGGCCACCGCCTCCTCGGTGCGGCGGAGGGCGTCCTCACAGTAGTCGTTGGCCGCCTTCCGCAGGTCGCGGCTGCGTTCCTCGGCCGTACGCATCATCTCGTTGGCCTTCTGCTTGGTCTGGGCCAGCAGTTCGTTCTCAGACACCATCTGGCGGGCCTGCTCCTCAGCCTGCTTGCGGATGAGCTCGGCCTCCCGCTTGGCGGAATTGATATAGTCGGTACGGGCGGCGATCAGCTTCTTGGCCTCGCTGAGCTCCATGGGGAACTGGCCCCTCACTTCATCCAGCAGATCCAGAGCCTTGTCCCGCTCCAGAATGCACTTATCGCTGCTCAGGGGCATATTTTTAGCGTCTTCAATCATCTCATAGAGCATATCCAGTAATTCTTCCACACCGGTGGCCATCAGCGATCCCTCCCGCTTTCGATTTTTTGCCGGACATCCTCGATGATCTCACGGGGAAGAAAGTCCGACAGATCCGCTCCGTAGCGGGCCATTTCCTTCACCACGCTGGAGCTGACATAGGTATATTTGGCGCTGGACGGCAAAAACATGGTCTCCAGCCTGGGATTGAGTTTCCGATTGATCAGGGCCATCTGCAGCTCATTCTCATAGTCGGATACTGCCCGCAGACCCTTCACCAGGGTACAGGCCTTCTTCTGCCGGGCGTATTCCGCCAGCAGAGTAGAGGAGCAGTCCACCTCCACGTTTGGCAGCTTGGCCACCACCTTGCGGATGAGCTCTGTCCGCTCCTCCGGGGTGAAGAGACCCCGGTTCACCTTCTCCGAGTTCACCAGCACGCAGACGATGAGCCGGTCAAAGCAGACGGCTGCCCGCTTGATAATATTGAGATGCCCCAGCGTGATGGGGTCAAAGCTGCCGGGGTAGATGGCTGTCTTCATAAGGGCTTCACATCCTGTTGCCGACGGTACGGTGATAGAGGGTGAGTTTGATCTTGCCGTAGCGGTACTCCCGGCCCTTCTCGTAGGGGCCTTCCAGCTCCGGCAGCACCGACTCGGCGGCGCTTTCGCAGACTATTATACCATTTTCCGTCATGATGTCAATCTTGGCGATGGTCTCCAGGGCCTTTTCCAGCATACCGGTGCCGTAAGGCGGGTCCAGGAACACCAGGTCGAATTTCTCCCGGCAGCCGGTGAGAAAAGCCAGATAATCCCCCTGGATCACCTTGGCACTGTCCGCCAGCTTGGTGTGAGCCAAATTCTCCCGCACCACCGCCGCCGCTTCCCGCCGCAGATCCACGAAGGTGCAGAAGGCCGCCCCCCGGGACAGAGCCTCGATGCCCATCTGGCCGGTGCCGGCAAACAGGTCCAGCACCTGCCGGCCCTCGATATCAAACTGAACGATATTGAACACCGATTCCTTCACCTTGTCGGTGGTAGGCCGGGTCTCCAGACCGGGCAGCTCCTTCAGCTTACGGCCCCGGGCAATTCCGGTGATCACTCTCATGTGGGTCCTTCCCCTTTCGGATGAAAATAGTCAAATACCGCCTGAGCGGCGTTCTTGGGCACCACCTCCGCCAACTGGGCCTGGGTGGCTTCCTTGATTTTCTTAATGCTTTTGAAGTGTTTGAGCAGGTCGCTCCGCCGCTTCTCCCCCACGCCGGGGATCTGGTCCAGCACCGAGCCTTTCACCCGCTGGTTCTGCTGCTGACGGTGGAACTCGATGGCAAAGCGGTGGGTCTCCTCCTGGATCTGGCCGATGAGGGAGAAGATGGCCTGGTTGCCCTGGATGCCGATCTCCCGGCCCTCCGGCGTCACCAGGGCCCGGGTACGGTGGCGGTCGTCCTTCACCATACCGAAGATGGGGATGGACAGTCCCAGCGTCTCCAGCACCTTCACCGCCACATTGGCGTGGTTGACGCCGCCGTCGATGAGCAGCAGGTCGGGCTTGTCCGCGAATTTCTCGTCCCCGTCCAGGTAGCGCTTGAACCGCCGTGTCAGCACCTGCTCCATGGAGGCATAGTCGTCGGGACCATCCATGTCCTTCAGCTTGAAGTGGCGGTAATCCCGCTTCAGAGGACGGGCGTTCACATACACCACCATGGAGGCCACGATGTCGTCGGCGCCCTGGTTGGAAATGTCGTAGGACTCGATACGCCGGGGCGGGGCCTCCAGGTCCAGCATCTTCCCCAGCAGCTCCATCAGCTTGCTCTGCCGCTCCTCCCGTGTGGTCCAGCGCTCCACTTCCTCTACCGCGTTCTTGTTGGCCAGACGGATCAGGTCCATCTTGGCTCCCCGCTGGGGGGTAACCAGCTCCACCTTGCGGCCAGCATCCTCGGACAGCATCCGCATCAGAGGCACCTCGTCCTCCAACTCACAGGGCAGCAGGATCTGCCGGGGCAGGTTTCCCCGGCCTCCATAGTATTGCCGTACCAGGGCGGACAAAATGTCCGCATTTTCCTCCTCTATGGGGGTGTCGATCAGGTCCCAGTCCTTGGCGGCCAGCTCGCCCTCCACAAAGTGGAGCACCACAAAGCAGCTCTTGGTGGCCTCCCCCTTATGGAAGCCCACCACGTCGGTGTCGGCCAGGGAGCCGGCCACCACCTTCTGCCGCTTGCCCAGCAGCTCGATGGCTTTATAGCGGTCCCGCAGCTCGGCGGCCTTTTCAAAGCGCAGCTCCTCGGCGGCCAGCTCCATCTCCGCCTTCAGCTCGTCCCCCACTTCCTGGAATTTACCCTCCAGCAGGCGGACGGCCTGGTCGATGGCCTCCCGGTAGCGGCTCTGGTCCATATCCTTGCGGCAATAGCCGTCGCACTGGCCCATGTGATAGTTGAGGCAGGGCCGCTCCTTGCCGATGTCCCTGGGGAACTTCTTGTTGCAGGAGGGCAGGCGTAAGGCCACCCGCAGGGCGTCGATGATGTTCTGGGTATTGCCCCGGCTGCCGTAGGGGCCGAAGTACCGGGCCCCGTCCTCCGCCGCCTTGTTGGCCAGGGAGAATTTAGGGTACTCCTCCTTCACCGTCAGACGGATGTAGGGGTAGCCCTTGTCGTCCTTGAGCAGGATGTTGTACCGGGGCTGGTGGCGCTTGATGAGGGAGTTTTCCAGCACCAGGGCCTCAAACTCCGAGTCGGCCACGATAACATCAAAGTGGTCGATCTGGCTTACCATGGCCCGGGTCTTTTCGGTGTGGGAGGCCAGGTTGGCAAAGTATTGGCTGACCCGGTTTTTCAGGGCCTTGGCCTTGCCCACGTAGATGACCACATTTTTGGCGTCCTGCATGATATATACGCCCGGCTTCAGCGGCAGGGCATGGGCTTTTTCTTTCAGTTCATCGAAGGTCATAATAGAAGCTACAGGCCCTCCTCTCTGCCAGACTTATCATGCCCTGCCGCTGGGAGTGCCAGCGACCCGGCGCTCTGCGCCGTCCGAGCGTTTGGCCGCAGGCCAAACCTCGCCGCAGGGGCAATTCACTTGCCCCGAGGATGCGAGATCATCCCCTGGGGGTCCCCAAAAGCGCACCACGCTTTTTGGGGGGATGGGGCATGGTTTTTTCTTTTAACTCGTCAAAGGTCATGGATCGTAGGGGCCGATGCCCACATCGGCCCGTTTTACTTGGAGGCTGTGGTCTCCGGGGTATTACCGGGCAGCATGGGGTCATACATCATCATGGCATGGTTTTCCACAAGGAAATCATCTTCCAACAACTCCCCACCCCTGGAAAAGCATCGACGGTACAGGGTGTTGTGCCGGGTAAAGCCACCCCAATACTCACCCTGAATATAGTGCTCCTTTTCATACACCTCATACCTGCGATCACAGGGAACGTCAGCCCGCCACTCTCCCTCCAGATGTGTGTCGGTGAGGCGCAGGATGAGCCGCCAGGCGTGCTCTGTGTCATTGCGCACCATCAGGTCCATATAATTATA
Source organism: Flavonifractor porci (assembly GCF_037572415.1). Classification (NCBI taxonomy): domain Bacteria; kingdom Bacillati; phylum Bacillota; class Clostridia; order Eubacteriales; family Oscillospiraceae; genus Flavonifractor; species Flavonifractor porci. The sequence goes on along the minus strand of NZ_JBBHLB010000010.1, from coordinate 79,903 downwards.
AAAGCAAGTGGCTCCGCTGCCGAAGGGCTGAGTACGGCTGCAATCGGGAAAGACATCATAGCCATGCCGCCACCGCTCCGTCACCGTTAAGGGCGTATGAAGTGTCATCCAGTAGAGCAGATTGGTCATCTGGCACATACCGCCCCCCACGCCGGCAGCCACCTGGCCGTTGCGCAGGACCATCCCCTCCACATAGCCCTTTCGCCGGGTGGGCTTTCCCACCGCCCGCCAGAAGGACAAGGTCTCCCCAGGCAGGAGGGTCAGCCCATCCAGCTTGGCCAGCGCCAGTCGGAGGTTGGTGATCTTATTTCGCTGGAGGGCCATCTCCTCCCCTCGCAGCGGACGGAACAGGGGCGTACAGTGTTCCGCCCACAGGTGAGGCAGGTCCAGTTCCGGTCTGAAACGGGCAAAGTGCAGCCCGCCGGTATGCCAGAAGACACGGCGCCGCAGGCAGAACAAGGTCACACCCAGGCGCAGGCGCCAACCGCTTCTGCTCCGGGGCTTGGGCGTTACGGATACGTTCATGGTTCCACCCCCACTATCAAAAAAAGCGCCGCAGATGCGGCGCTTTTTTCTCTCGCTTTGGTCGCTTACTCAGAGAAGTTGGAGGAGATCAGCTCGATCAGAGCCTCCACAGCTTCCTTCTCGTCGGGGCCGTCTGCAATGAGGTTAATGGAAGTCCCCTTGACGATTCCCAGAGAAAGCACACCCAGCAGGCTCTTGGCATTGACTCTCCGCTCGTCCTTCTCCACCCAAATAGAGCTCTTGAACTCATTGGCCTTCTGGATGAAGAACGTAGCCGGTCTGGCGTGCAGGCCGACCTGGTTGTTCACAACTGCCTCTTTCATATACATAGCGTTTCCCCCCAAGATGCATTCGCATACTTCGTATTATAGGATAGCAAATTTATCCCAAACCGTCAATGACAAAATGCACAAAATCCGTGCAAGAATCTGTTTTGAATGACGAACCGCCTGGTTTTATTTCCGAATCAGAACAGAAACTCCATCACCGCAGCTTGGCGATGGTCACGCCATCCTCACGGCGCGGAGGCTTTCTGCGGAAAGCCCGTCGCTTCGCTCCAAAGCCGCGCCTCGCGGGCGGGAACCAGTCCCCCCCGCGTGCCCCCCTCCGCTCTCCGAGGGGACGTGGGGCTGTTCTATCTCAGTTCAGCAATGGTCACACCGTCCTCACCCTCGCCGTAGCGGCCGGGACGGAAGGACTTCACATAGCGGCTGCGCTTGAGGTGCTCCCGCACCGCCTTGCGTACCGCGCCGGTGCCCTTGCCGTGGATAATGCGCACCTCGTTGAGCCGGCCCAGCACCGCGTTGTCCAAAAACAGATCCAACGCGCCAATGGCCTCGTCGGTCATCATCCCCCGCAGGTCCACCTCGGGAGATGCTCCAAGGGAGCGCAGTTTGTGCTCGGCCCGGGCCACCACCTTCTTGGCGGCCTTGACGCTCTCCCCTTCCACCACCCGGACCTCATCCTGCTTGGCGGTGATCTTCAGGATACCCGCCTGGAGCTGGAGGGAACCGTCCTTGTTGACGGAGAGCACGGTAGCCTGGGTGCCCATCTTCACCAGCTCCACTGTATCGCCAGCCTGGGCGGGACGGGTGGGCGGCGGCACAGGCGCCTCGGGCCGCTGGCCCAGCTTGCCCTCGGCCTCGTTGAGCCGGTGGCGCAGGCCCGCCCGCTCGTCGTTGATCTTCTGCCAGTCCTCTTCCTTCCGCTGGCGGCGGCGCATCTCGTTCAGTTCCTTGAACACCTGGTCGGCGGTGTCTCTGGCCTCGTCCAGAATAGCCCGGGCCTCCGCCTGGGCCTTCTCCACCGCCTTCTGCCGCTGGGCCTCCATCTGGGCCTTGTACTCCCGGGAGGCCTTGGCGGTCTCCTCCATCTCCCGGCGGAGCTTGGCGGCGGCCTCCTTCTCCTTTTCCATCTCCTGGCGCTGCTCGTCCAGCTGGGTGAGCACATCCTCAAAGCGGACGTTTTCCGCGTCAATGCGGGCGGCGGCCTTCTGGATGATGGACTTGGGCAGGCCCAGCCGCTCAGAGATGGCAAATGCGTTGGATTTGCCGGGGATGCCGATGAGCAGCCGGTAGGTGGGCGCCAGGGAGTCCACATCAAACTCGCATGAGGCGTTCTCCACCCCCTGGGTGGTCATGGCGTATACCTTCAGCTCGGCATAGTGGGTGGTGCCGGCCACCAGGGCCCCCATCTCCCGGGCGGACTCGATGATGGCGGCAGCCAGAGCCGCGCCCTCGATGGGGTCGGTGCCCGCTCCCAACTCATCAAAAAGGATGAGGGTGCGGTCGTCCGCCTCCTGCAAAATGCCCACAATGTTCACCATGTGGGAGGAAAATGTGGACAAGTTCTGGGCAATGGACTGCTCATCACCGATGTCGGACAGCACCCGGTCAAAAACTTTTACACAGCTGCCGTCCCCCACGGGGATGTGGAGGCCGCACTGGGCCATGAGGGTCAGAAGGCCGATGGTCTTGAGGGTGACCGTCTTGCCGCCGGTGTTGGGGCCGGTAATGACCAGGGTATCGAAGTTCTCCCCCAGCATCAGGTCGTTGGCCACCGCCTTGTTGGGGTCCAGCAGGGGGTGGCGGGCCTTCCGCAGATAGAGGCCCTGGTCGGACAGCCGGGGCGCGCCCGCCCGCATCCGGTAGGCCAGCTTGGCCCGGGCAAAGATCACGTCCAGGATAATGAGCAGGTCATAGTCCTGGCTGATGTCCTCCTTGTACTGGGCGCACTGGGCGGACAGCTCCGCCAGGATGCGCTCGATCTCCTTCTCCTCCTTGGCCTGGAGCTCCCGCAGCTCGTTGTTGGCCTTCACCACTCCCATGGGCTCAATGAAGAAGGTGGAGCCGGAGGAGGACACGTCATGGACCAGGCCGGGCACGTCGTTCTTGTGCTCCGACTTCACCGGCACCACATAGCGGTCGTTGCGCTGGGTGATGATGGACTCCTGGAGGTACTTGGACTGGTTGGAGGAGATCAGCTTGTTCAGGATGTCCCGCACCTTGGAGGCGGTGGCCCGGATGTGCCGCCGGACGGAGGCCAGCTCCGGGCTGGCGGCGTCGGCGATCTCGTCCTCCCCCACGATGGCCCCGGTGATGCGCTCCTCCAGGAAGCGGTTGGAGGTGAGGGAGCGGAAGAGGTGGTCGATGCAGGTCTTGGCCCGGTCCCCCTCCCCTTCGCCGTACTCCTTGGCGGAGCGGGCGGAGCGCAGCACGGCGGCGATGTCCAGCAGTTCCCGGGTGTTAAGGGAGCCCCCCATGTTGGCCCGCTGGAGGGAAGCCCCCACCGGACGCACACCGGAGAAGGAGGGAGAGCCCCGCAGGGCGGTCATATTCACCGCGGCGGTGGTCTCGTCCAGAGCCCGCTGCACGTCGTCCACGTCGGTCAGGGGCCGCAGGGCCAGACAGCGGTCCTTGCCCTCCTCGGTCACCGCCTGCTCGGCCAGCTTCTCCAGCACCCGGGGCAGCTCCAGGGTCTGTATGGATTTTTCAAATAAATCGGTCATACGGTTCTCCAAATCGTTGGTTTCATAGCAACAGGATGTAGGGGCCGATGCCCTCATCGGCCCGGTCTTATCCCAGCAATTCACATCTCAAAGTAATCAGCGCCCGGCCGCCCACTCTTACCTTGATGCCGTTCTTGTCCTCGGTGATGCGGCTCAGGATCTCGGAGGGCTTGCTCATCTTCTCCCCCTGTACAAAGCGGTTATCCGCCCCGGCCTGGATCAGGCCCCGGCGGAACAGATAGTAGGTCAAGGCCCCGTTGGAGGTGCCGGTGGCCGCCTCCTCCGGAATGGCGTACAGAGGTGCAAAATTGCGGCAGTGGGCGGCAGCGTCCGGGGTGTTGGGGCAGAACATATGCACCCCTACCACGTTGTAGTGCTCCGACAGGCGGGTGACCTCAGCCTCGTTCTGGACGGCCCGGTCCAGGTCCGCCAGGTCTTTCACCGGCAGCAGGATATCCATCAGCCCGGTACTCACCGCCTGGGGCTCCAGACCCTCCGGCCGGTCAGCCAGGGACAGGCCATAGGCAGCGTAGATCGCCTGCTGCTCCTCCTCCGAGAAGGTGGGGCCATCGGTGGGGGGTGCCATATCCATCCACACGGCGTCCGCTCCCACCCCGATCTCCAGATCCCCGGAGCGGGTATGGAGGGCGTAATCTCCGGGAACAATGGCCCCGGTGTCCCGCAGGACGGCGAAGGCGGCGATGGTGGCGTGGCCGCACAGGTCCACCTCCTCGGCGGGGGTGAAGTAGCGGATATGGAAGGCCTTGTCCCCGGTCCGGCGGACAAAAGCGGTCTCGGAGTGCTTCAGTTCCCCGGCCAGAGCACGCATCAGGGATTCCTCTGGGAAGTTCCCTTCCCCCAGAAGAGCTACGCCGGCCTGGTTACCGGAAAAGCGCACGGTGGTAAAGGCATCTGCCACATACAGTTCCATGTTACATCCCCGCTTTCAGTTCATGATAAAAATCCAGAGTACGGAACCCCCGGTCCAGCTGGGTACGCAGGAAGCCCTCGCACACCCGGGCCAGGCAGTCCAGCCCCCCTTGGTCCAGTTGAAAAGAGAATAGACGCTTGGGATCGCCGTAGAGAATATGCCGCAGGGCGGACAATGCCCCCTCTGTCAGAGGCAGGGAGGGCCCCTCCCCCACCTCGCACTTGCAGGACGCGCAGTGGAGCACACCCTCCGCCAGGTTCAGCATAGGCTTTTCCGGGTCAGCCCTGCCGCACACGGCACAGGCGTCAGCCAGGGGCTCATAGCCCTCCAGGGCCATGAGTTTCATCTCATAGGCCGCCTTCACCAAAGCCTGGGGCTTGTTCAGCTTGTCCAGGGCGTGGAGGCTGTTGAGAATAAGGGACATGGCGGCGGGATCGGGCCGTCCCTCCACCGACACTACCTCCATCACCTCGGCAAAGTAGGAACCCAGGGCCAGCAGCTCCACATCGGATTTCAGATGCCAGAACTGCCGGATGGACTCGGCCTCATTGAGGGTGATCCGGTCCTGATAGGCGAAGAGCGTCATGTCGGAATAGACCAGCAGCTGGGCGGAGGCCGCCAGGGGGCTGTTCTTCCGGCGGCAGCCTCTGGCCTTTACGGTGCGCTTGCCCCCCTCGGCGGTGAGGACGGTGAGGATCTTGTCGGATTCCTTGTAGTTGACCTCCCGCAGTACCAGGCCTTGTGTGGCAATGTGCATCTCCGTCCCTCCCCCGTTGCTTGTAGCTGCATTATACCATCGGGGAATGGCGGACGCAAGCGGCCCCCGTCAGGGGTTCAGGCCGTAATACTCACACAGCCGGGATACCGCCTTCAGTGCCTCCTGAGGCGGCGCCCACAGGTCGGGCTGAAAACCGGTCTCCTCTTGATTGCCATCAGGGGTCAGCATCAGGCTGGTTCCAAAGGAGACGCTCAGGTGGGAATGGGGCAGACAATAAGTCTGGTTGTTGGCCATCAGCGTGGCCCCGCAGGTGTTGCTGCCCACAAAGACCATGTGTTCCAGGGTACGCAGATCCCCCACAAACCATTCGGCCGCTGAGGCTGTGGCATAATCGGTCAGGCAAAAGATCACACTGTCCTGTTCCATCCAGGCCCCTTCCGTTTTCTGAATCACAGTCTCCCCCGGCTTCTCCGGCACCGGATAGCCCAGCGCCTCCATGTAGCCATTCAGGGGGGACCAGCGGATAAGGGTGCTCTGGCAGGGGCTGGGAGCGGCGCCGGTAAAGCCCTCAAACCACCGCCGGGCAAAGGCGGGCTGTCCGCCGATGTTGCCTCGCAGATCAATAACAAACACCGGTAAATCCCGGTAGCTCTCCCCGCTGTCGGCAAATTCATTCAGCTGGTCCATGCGCTCATACCAGCTGTCGCCTTCTGTGCCCACATCAGAGAGGACCTGGTTCACCAGCACTGTCAGGCCGTCCGTCTCCCGCCGCTCATATACGATAGTGCCGGCATTGGGGGCGGCCTCCGCCAGAGTCCAGTCTAGGCCGGTATACTCCCCCAGTTCCTCCGGCAGGCTGCTGCCATCCCTGCTCAGAGTGGCAAAGCACCAGGCCAGCGCCCCGTCCGGCCCGATGGTGGGCTTCACGTAGGTGGAATCCATAGCCGCCGCCTGCTCCTCGTCCAGATAGAGGTCAGGCACATAGTACATATTCTGCCGCTGGGGCGCACAGAGGTAATGCCCATTGATGGCAAAATGGCCGTCCAGAATCAGGGGCCTCAGGGCACCCTCCAGACTCTGCTGGAGGCTTTTGGCACTGACCATCGTCTCGCCGGAGAGGTCGTTCAGCACCTGCTCCAGGGCGGGCTGAAAGGTCTCATCCCCGCCAAAGTAGCCGTATCCGCCGTAAAAATCGTGGAGCAGCTGGAAAAATGCCTCCGCGTCCTCTTTGGCCTCCTGGGCAGTCAGGATGGACTTGCCCTCCCCGCTGTCCAGATACCAGGCGTCCTGGGTATCGTAGGTCCCAGCCAGCGCATCAGGGTATGGATAGGCGGTCAGATCGGGAGCTGTCCCCTGGGTCACGCTGGTTTTGTGCAGTTCATCGGTCTGAGAGAGAAAATCGTTCCACGCCGCCTGCTTCTGCTCCGCCTCAGAGGGGGCGCAGGCGGACAGGAGGGCCAGTCCGGCGGCAAGACACACTGCTCCCGCTCTGTGCACCCATTTCATTATGCTACACCTTCTTTTCGTTTGTCTGGCAAAAAGCGTGTTCCGAGCCACGTCGGAACACGCTTTTCCATTCACAACATCTGTTACTCGTCCCGGTAGCCGAAGTTGTGGATGAGATTCAGGTTGTCCCGCCAGCCCTCCTTGACCTTCACCCAGGTCTGGAGGAACACCTTGGTGCCCATAAAGGCCTCGATGTCGGTGCGGGCCAGGGTGGAGATCTTCTTGAGCATGGCGCCCCCCTTGCCGATGATAATGCCCTTGTGGCTGGCCTTCTCACAGTAGATGGTGGCGTCCAGATCGATGATCTCGTTGTCCCGCTCGGAGAAGCGGGTGATCTCCACGGCGGTGCCGTGGGGGATCTCCTTGTCCAGGCACAGCAGCAGCTTCTCCCGGATGATCTCGGCGCATACCTGCCGCTCGGGCTGGTCGGTGACCATGTCGTCGGGGAAGAGCTGAGGGCCTTCGGGCAAAAACTCCGCCAGCAGGTCCAGCAGTTCGTTCACGCCCTCGTTCTGCTTGGCAGAGATGGGCAGAATGGCGTTGAAGTCGTGGGCCTGGCCGTAGGTCTGCATGACGGCCAGCAGGGCCTCCTTCTCCACCGTGTCCATCTTGTTGATGACCAGGATGGAGGGCACCCCCAGCTGCTTGATGCGGGCGATGAGCTCGGCCTCAGGTCCGCCAATGTGGGGGATGGGCTCCACCAACAGCAGGATGGCGTCCACATCGGCCACGCTCTCCTTGACCACCTTTACCATGTAGTCGCCCAGCCGGGTGCGGGCCTTGTGGAGGCCGGGGGTGTCCAGGAACACATACTGGCACTCCCCCCGGTTGACCACGGCGCTGATGCGGTTGCGGGTGGTCTGGGGTTTATTGGAGACGATGGCAATTTTTTCGCCCACCAGGGCGTTGGTCAGGGTGGACTTGCCCACGTTGGGCCGGCCCACAATGCTGATCATTCCAGATTTTTTAATTTCCATAGGTGATCCTCAACTTTCTTGAGCAATATAATATGTGTCCTCCGCCCATTTGGCGGGGTTGGTGTCGATGTAGTTCCAGATGCGGAGATAGTCATTTTCATCCCGAATGATATGGTCGTAGAAAGATTTTTGCCAAATTGCTTCTCCAAGCATTTTGGTAATAGTTTCCTTCCACGCCCGGACGATACGGGAGACCGTAGGGGCGCGCAGTGCGCGCCCGCCGCCATTAGGAAGCACCAGAATCATGTGGACGTGGTTGGGCATGACCACATATGTGTCCACGGTCACACCAGGATAATGAGCAGAAATTTGCCGAACGGCCTGCTCCGCAATCAGGCCAGCGGTTGTCAAAGGCGGAAGCGGTTCGGGCGCACAATGTGCGCCCCTACGCAGGTGGGGTACACGATCCCTGGTACAGACCGTGACAAAATAGTACCCGCCCAGGCTGTAACCACACCCCTTCAGCCGCAGGGGTTTGCGGTCATTTGCCGCCCTCATGGCGTTGGGACTGTTCCCGGAGCCAGAGGGTACACCCGACCACAATGCCTGGCAGGGCAAAGAGCACCCCGCAGGTCACAATCGTCATGGCATCTTCCACCATGCTGCCTAACACCATGCACAGCAGGATGCAGATACCAATGGAGATGGCCCCGCCGGCGGCGGCGTACCGTCCAACATTACCCATCCTGTTCCTCCCTGACAATACCCAGCTGGCCCAGGATGGCCTCCTCACGGGCTCTCATTTGGGCCTTCATGGGGCCCTCGTCCATATGGTCGTACCCCAGCAGGTGGAGCACCGAGTGGACGGCCAGATAGGCCACCTCCCGGCGGGTACCGTGGCCGTACTCCTCCCCCTGGGCCTTTGCCCGCTCCAGAGAGATCACCATATCCCCCAGGGGCACCAGGTCGGCGCCGGGGTCGGCGTCCTCCTCAGTGGGGTTCTCTCCAGGCTGGAGCTCAAACATAGGGAAGGAGAGCACGTCGGTGGGCCTGTCCACCTCCCGCTGCTCCAGGTTGATCTGGTGGATGCCCTCGTCGTCGGTGAACAGCACGTCCACCTCGCAGGGCACGTCCACCCCCTGGGCATCCAGAGCGGCGGGGATCACCTGCCGCAGCAGGTCGGCATATTCCTCCGCCCCGTCCACCTCGGTCTCAATGATGATCTCGTGGTTCATGGTTCCTCCTCCTCGGGCCCCTCAACGGGCTCGTCCAGTACCCAGGGCAGGTACAGACTGATATCCAAATCAAAGCTTGGCTCGGGAAATTCCGGCTCGATATTATAATACTCGTGGCCCAGCATCATCTGGAATCCAGGGAATTCTACCGGCGGGCCCCAGGCGGTGCCGTTATTCTCTTTCCCTTCCGGCGGCTGGAGCACTACGCCCGCCACGCGCCAGCTGATCTCATAGAGCAGCCCCTTCTCTCTCCAGTTCTCATCATGATAAAGCTCGCACACATAGGTGGCTTTCTCTGCCGGAATGGACAGGCTGTCCAGGATGTTCAGAATTTCTTCCGGCAGCTTCCGCTCCCGGGCCAGGGCCAGGAAATTTCGGCAGTGACCGCAGGTACAGCCCCACTCCGACCCCCGGGCATACCAGTTTCGGGTAACTTCCTCGTCCACCTCCACCGTATACCCTTCCCAGGTCAAACGTTTCACTTTTTGCCCTTCCTCTTCTCATCGGCCTCATAGGCCTTGATGATCCGCTGGACGATGACGTGGCGCACCACGTCGGACTCGTTCAGGCGGCAGATGGCGATATCCTCCACTCCGTCCAGCACCCGCATGGCCTCCTTCAGACCGGACACGGTGTCCCGGGGCAGGTCGATCTGAGTGATGTCGCCGGTGATGACGATCTTGGAGCCGAAGCCCAGGCGGGTGAGGAACATCTTCATCTGCTCCCGGCTGGTGTTCTGGGCCTCGTCCAAGATGATGAAGGAGTCGTCCAGGGTACGGCCTCGCATATAGGCCAGGGGGGCCACCTCAATGTTGCCCCGCTCCAGGTACTTCTGGTAGGTCTCGGGCCCCAGCATCTCAAAGAGAGCATCGTACAGGGGCCGCAGGTAGGGGTCCACCTTACTTTGCAGGTCGCCGGGCAAAAAGCCCAGCCGCTCCCCCGCCTCCACGGCGGGCCGGGTGAGGATGATGCGGTTGACCTGCTTGTCCCGGAAGGCGGCCACGGCGGCGGCCACCGCCAGATAGGTCTTGCCGGTGCCCGCCGGGCCGATGCCCAGGGTGATGGTATTTTTCTTGATGGCATCCACATACCGCTTCTGGCCCAGGGTCTTGGCCTTGATGGGCTTGCCCTTGGCGGTGACGCACAAGACGTCCCGGGCGATGTCGTTGATGTGGGACTCGTTGCCCGCCTTTACCAGATTGATGATGTAGCGCACGTTCTGCTCGGTGATGGTCTCCTTCCGCCCGGCCAGGCCCAGCAGGCCCTCGATGGCCTTAACAGCGTGCATCACATTTTCCGCCTCGCCGGACACCTTCAGCTGGTCGTCCCGACTCACCACCGTCACATCCAGTTCATGCTCCACCAGCTTGATATTCTCGTCAAAGGATCCAAAGACGTCTACCACGTCCTCCATCCGCTCGATATTGATGGTCTGTTCTATCATGGATCGACCTCGTTTTCTTGTGTGATGGGATCGGGCACAAATGTCCCGATCTCTTCCCGGCACTCTGCCTGGAGGGTCACTTTCAGCATCCCATTCTCCGTCTCCACGGCAAACTCAGTGCTGACGATCTCCCCCTCCCCTACCGCCTCTTCCAGCGCCTCCAGCAGGCGCTCTTTCAGCATGGCCTCCGCCGCGTCCGGCTCCACGGCCAGCGTCTCCAGTTCATAGGCCCGGCAGGTCTCCCGCTGAACGGCCAGGGGCATCTCCTCGCCGCCAGGCAGGGTCAGGGTCCAGGTACGGCTTATTTTATCATACCTGTCAAAAGAAATTCCACCCTTTCCAAAAAAATCGGTCCGACGGCCCAGGGCGGTAACTGACCACAGATCCGTCTCCTCCCCGGTGTACCGCTTCACCTGGGCCTCCAGAGGCAGCTGAGCCGCCATGGTACGCCAGGTCCGGGCGTACACCCGGCCGGAGGCCCGCACCTGCATCTGCCCGATCTCCGGCATCTCGCTGTAGGCCGGTCCCTTTAGGTGGACAGTGCCTGAGATCAGGGTCTCCCCCTCCAGCACCGTGTCCCCCACCTTCACCACCGCCTCGCCGGTGAGGGCCTCCACACGGGTTACAATGCCGGAAGCCCGGGCCACCACACTGCCGTACTCTTGGGCGTCCACCAGTTCCGGAGCCTCCACCGCCTCCCGCACCAGCACCTCCGCCCGGGTACCGTACAGATTGATGGACAGCCAGGACAGCTGGGGCAGCTGGAGCAGCACCTTGTTGCCCACGGTCCGCTCGTCCAAACCGGGGCCAAAGGTACCGATACTTAACCCCTGTCGCCGCAGTTCGGTGAGGATCTGGGCGGTGGGCACATTGGTGTTGCCCTTTACCTCAATGGTGAGCACAAAGGAGGACAGAACGCACACCGCCGCCATGGACAGGCCCATCCCCACCCAGAAGGCATAGCGCTTTTTGAACCGGGCCAGAAAGTAGGGCATCCCGCTTCGTCCGGCATGGGTGACGGTACACAGCGTCCGTTCCCCCAGGGCGGCGGCCTGACGGCTGCCCCGGCGGGTGACGGTGAGCCGCAGGCGGGTGGCCTCCATCCACTCCACATTCCAGAACAAAATACCCCGCTGAGCGCACAGGTTGAGGAACCGTTCGGGAAAAGCCCCCTCCACCTCCAGACGTACGCTCCCCCGCAGGGCGTTCACCAGCCGCAGCAGCATTCCTCCACCTCCTTTCTCAGGTCAGATCCACCCCGTCGATCTCGCCGGTGATGAGCAGCTGGCTGGCGTTCATGGATTTCAATTCCAGATTGCTGCCCCGCACCTTGATAACCAGCTTGCCGCCGGAGATGTGGATCTCCTGGCTGCCGTAGGCCAGGATGCCCTTGTGGTTTTCCATCCGCAGCTCCCGGCTGCCGGTGAGCTCCACCCTGGGCAGGCCGGCCACCACGTCCCCGGGCAGGTCCAGCACCTCCGCCGTCTTTTCCAGCAGACCGGGCCGTTTCCGGTCTCGTTCCATGGCCTCCACCCCCTCCCACCTATGCTTATGCGGGGTGGTTGTCCCATTTGACAGGAAAAGGGCGGGCCAGCGGCCCGCCCCAGAATGGGATATGCAGTATTTATACGCCGGTCAGGTCAAAGGGCGGGATATACTCCGCCTGGGCGGCTTCCGCTCCCTGAGTAAAGCCCTCCAGCCCCAGGTCCGCCATGTAGGCCTCCGCCGCCCGCACCTCAGAGGGGCGCACCCGGCGGTTGAGCTCCGGGAATTCCGCCGCACGGCCCCAGGGGATGTACTGGCTCATCAGGGAAAAGAGCACCTGCCCCGGCTCAAAATGCTCCGCCACCCAGTCCATCACCCGCTTGGCCTCGGCCAGTTTGCCGGGCAGCAGCAGGTGGCGGATCACCACGCCCTGTTTCAGCAGCCCGTCCTGATACCGGACGGGGCCGGTCTGGCAGAACATCTCCAAAATGGCTTCCTCCGCCACTTGGGGATAGTCGGGGGCGTCGGAGTAGCGCCCGGCATAGTCGCCGGTGCGGTACTTGTAGTCGGGCAGATAGATCTGGACCTTGCCCTCCAGAGCTTTCAGTGTCTCCACCCGGTCATAGCCGCCGGAGTTCCACACCACCGGCACCCGCAGAGGCTCGGCCAGAGCCGAGCGCACCACATGGGCGTAGTGAGTGGGGTTCACCAGATTGATGTTGTGGGCCCCCTGTTCGATGAGCTCAAAGAAGACGGCCCGCAGCCGGTCCACCGTGATGGGCTTTCCGAAGTCCCGGTGGCTGATCTGCTCATTCTGGCAGAACACGCACCCCAGGGAGCAGCCGGAGAAAAACACGGTGCCCGAGCCCTTTGTACCGGAGATGGGGGGTTCCTCCCACAGGTGGAGCGCCGCCCGAGCCACCACCGGGGCTTCTGGCATCCGGCAACGGCCCTCGCCCCGGTCCGCCGTACGCACCGCCCCGCACTTCCGGGGGCAGAGATTACAGATCATTTTGATGGTTCCTTTCCGTTTTCCTGGGACTTACTTCTGCTTGGGGCCCAGGTTGCCCTCTTTCCAGTGCTTGCGGCACAGGCCGATGTACCGGTCGTTGGCCCCCAGCACCACCTGCTCGCCCTCCTTAAGCACATTGCCGTGCTCGTCGAAACGGGCGTTGCACAGGGCCTTCTTGCCGCACCAGCAGATGGTCTTAACCTCCTCGATCACGTCGGCGCTGGCCAGCAGCTCCGCCGAGCCGGGGAACAGGTCCCCCTTGAAGTCGGTACGCAGGCCGTAGCAGATCACTGGGATGTTCCAGTCGTCCACCAGGTCGGTGAGGTAGCGCACCTCCTCCCGGGTGAGGAACTGAGCCTCGTCCACGATGATGCAGGCATAGGGTTTCAGCTCCCGGGGGGTCATCTCCATCAGGTCGGAAAAATAGATGCAGTCGTGGCTCAGTCCCGCCCGGGAGGCCACGAACCGGGCCCCGTCCCGCTGGTCGATGGCTGGCTTTACCAGCAGAGCGTCCTGGCCCCGCTCCTCGTAGTTATAGCGCACCATCAGGGCGTTGGCAGTTTTGCTGGAGCCCATCACTCCATACCGGAAATACAGCTTTGCCATGGTTCCTCTCCTTCTCCTTTGAGCCGTCCCTCCACCGCAGGCTTGAAAGCCTGGAAGGCGTTGGGCACGGCGTAATCCCGGTCCAGTTCCTCCAGAGTGGCCCACACCCAGCCCTCGGGCAGGGTATCGTCAGCCGCCTGGACCAGCACGGCCTCCATACGCCACTCAATATGGGTAAAGATATGTTTGCCGGAGGGTCCCTGCTCCAGGGAGAGGGCCTCCACCGGGCAGCGTGCGGGGGACAGCTCGTTGGGATACTCCCACAGCCCCGCCAGCAGCCCCCGGCTCTTTCGTCTCCGGAGGGCCACCGACTTCTCCCGGAAGATGAGGAACACCGTCCGCTCCTCCAAGCGCCGGGCCTTTTTGGCCGCCTTTACCGGCAGTTCCCCGGTGCGGTCCGTCAAACGGGCCACGCAAAACTCTTTGGCCGGGCACTGATCGCACAGGGGGGCGCCGTTGGGCAGGCATACGGTGGCCCCCAGCTCCATCAGGGCCTGATTGAAGTCCCCGGGGGCATCCACCGGCATCACCCGCTTCAGGGCCTGGCCCATCCGGGCCTTGGTGTCCGTCTTCATGATATCCCCATCGTCTCCGGTGATGCGGGCCGTCACCCGCAGCACGTTGCCGTCCACCGCCGGTTCGGGGATGCCGAAGGCGATGGAGGATATGGCCCCGGCGGTGTAGTCGCCAATGCCGGACAGGGCGTGGATAGCCTCATAGGTATCAGGAAACACGCCGTCGTGGTCCTCCATGATCTGGCGAGCCGCTTTTTGCAGGTTGCGGGCCCGGTTGTAATAGCCCAGCCCCTGCCACAGCTTCATGAGCCGATCCTCCTCCACCGCCGCCAGGTCGGCCACGGTAGGCAGTTCCTCCAGAAAGCGGCGGTAATAATCCAGCACCGCCGCCACCCGGGTCTGCTGGAGCATGATCTCGCTGATCCATACATGGTAGGGGGTGGGGTCGCTGCGCCAGGGCAGCACCCGGGCATTTTCCCGATACCATTGCAGCAGCGGGATGGGAAGCAGTTCCAGGGGTTCCAAGGGCATTCCTCCAAAGTCTGATCGTTATCCCGCTCATTATATAATGGCCGCCCTCCTTTTTCAATTCCCACGGTTCTACAAAATTTTCTCCGCCCCCTTGCGCTTACCGACAGGTTACCTCTATAATGTTAGATAAGCAATCAATTTCGACAGGGGGTATCTGCTGTGGCCGCGGGTTCCGGCATCAGGGGCTTTCCGGCGCTGTTCTGGCGTCGCTGGAAGGGGGCCTTTTCCACCATTTTGTTCTACGTGATCCAGTTCCTGTTGGTGATCTGGATCTTCGGCAGCACCTACGCTATGGTGGTCTCCTGCTCCACCACCCTGTTTCAGCTCCGCCGGAAGGAGGCCAACCGGCTGGAGGACTATGCGGCCATGTGCCTCATGTCCCTGCTTTTGTGCCTGCTGGCCTTTGTTGCCGCCCTTAATATGTGGCTGTGCGCCATCCTGAATTTCGCCGTACCCTTCTTCCTGGTGTTCTGGAAGTGCAGCCAGTTCACCCCTAAAGGCCACATCGGCTACGCTATGACCTTTGTCTTTCTGGAGCTGCGTCCACCCACGCTGGAGCAGCTGCCCATTCAGCTGGAGGCGGTAGGCTTTTGCTGCGTGCTGCTGGTGATCGCTCTGCTCATCAACGCCAGGGTGACCCACATCACCAGCGACCCGGCGGGTCAGATCTCCGCCAGCCTGCTGCGCCTGGCCGATCTGCTGGACGGGCTGGCGGACGGCGGGAACGACAAAGCTGCCGGCAAGGAGCTCTACGACCTGGCCCGCAGTTTCCACCGGAAGGGCTATGACCGGCGGCACCTGCTCCACCTGCCTGACCGGCAGAAGCGGTGCTATCATCTGCTGGCCCTGCTGTTCCAGCGGGCCTCCTATCTGGTCACCGACGGTCCCGCCTGGCAGGACGCCAAAAACACCCCCGCCTTCTCCCATGCCATGCACACCCTGGCGGAGGTGGTGCGGCAGCTGCAAAGCGCCTGGGAGCCCGCCGCCCGGCAGCGGCTGGCCGCCCGCATCCAGGTCCTTCTGGACCACACCGACCTGCCCCAGGGCCGGCTGCGTATCTTTTACCGCAGCGTACTCCACACTCTGCTGCTCCTGTGCCGGGAGTCCTTCCATGCACAGCGCGACCCCCTCTTCCGCAGGGTGCCCTGGCGAGCGGCCTGGAGCAGCCTGTGCCAGCGGTTCTCCCCCGCCCGGTTCGAGTTCCGCTTCGCCCTGCGTCTGGCGGTAGTCATGACCATCAGTGAAACCGTCAGCTTCCTGTGGGAATTTGAGCACACCTACTGGTTCCCCCTCCACGCCTTCCTGCTCCTCCAGCCCAGCTATGAGGAGAGCGCCCACCGGATGGTCACCCGCCCCGTGGGCACCGCCATCGGCTGTATCATCGTCCACCTGGTCTACCCCTGGCTGCCCGGCCTGCCGGGTATCTTTGTATTCTCCCTCCTTATGATCTCCCTGATGTACTGCTGCACCCCCGGCACCTGGGTCCACCCCATCTTCTCCACCTCCTTCGCCCTCACCATGGCCACTTTGACGGTACAGGAGACCGAAGCCATCGGCCTGCGGCTCATGTATCTGGGTATGGCGGTGGCGCTGGTGCTGGTGGTCAACACCTTCCTGCTGCCCAACCGGAAGGAACCCCAGTTCCGCCGGAATTTCCAAGAACTCTACCGGCTCCAGGCCTACTACTGGGAAGTCATCCGCCGCAGCCTCCGCCAACCGGTGGACCCCGCCCTGTTCAGCGAACTGCTCTCCCAGTTCCATATGGTCTATCATGAAGCTGCTCAGTACACCGACCACCAGTCTCCGGAGGAGGCCGACTACCACCGGAAACGGCTGGTGATCCTGTGGAATATGTTCTCCGAACTGGAGCAGACAGAAGGGCTCATCCAGTCGGGGGCCGTCACTCCGGAGGAGCAGACCGCCCTGGACAGCGTGGCCGCCGCCCTTGGCGCCCGGATCTGTCCCCTCACCGATCTGAACGGCGTCCCGGTGGAGACGCTGCCCGAAGGGGAACTGTGCTATGTGGTCCGCCGTTATATGGAAAACGCCCAGACCCTGGCGAACGCATGATAACAGCCGCGCCGCAGATGCAATTTGCGGCGCGGCTGATTTTTTCGCGCCACGCAATGAAAAGGGCCCGCCAAATACTCTAATAGGCAGAAAGGGGGGCGCCACCCTTGACCGAACAGGAATTTGCGACCCGTGCCGAGGCCCTGAAGCCCCGGCTGTACCGCACCGCCTGGCTCTATCTGGGCAGCGAGGCCTATGCCCTGGATGCGGTGGACGAGGCCATCTATCTGGGGCTGCTGCATTATAGGCGGCTGCGCCAGCCGGAACACTTCAATACCTGGCTCACCCGCATTCTCATCAACGCCTGCAACGCCGAGCTCCGACGCCGCAAGCGGGAGTTGGCGGTGGAGGAGTTGCCCGAGACTTCGGCCGAGGCCTACGATGCCCTGCCACTGAGAGAGGCGGTGGGCCGCCTGCCCCGGGACCTGCGGGCAGTCATCATCCTGCGCTACTTCCAGGGTCTCACCCTGGCGGAGACAGCGGAAGCCCTGGATATCCCAACCGGCACCGTCTCCACCCGGCAGCGCAAAGCCCTGTCCCTGCTGAAATTGGAATTAAGCGAGGAGGCTTGAACCATGGACCGTATGGAAGAATACCGCCTGCTCCTGGATGAGCTGGAGCAGACGCCCCCCGGGCTGGAGTCCGCCCTGCCCCGGGCCAGAGCCAGATGTCGGCGCCGCCGGCTGAGCCGCTGGATCGCAGCCCCCGCCAGCAGCGTGGCCGCTATGTTTGCCGTCTTTGTGCTGCTGGTCAACCTGGTGACCCCCTTTGCCCTGGCCTGCTCCAACATCCCCATCCTGAAGGAGCTTACCGCCGCCGTTGCCTTCTCCCCCAGCCTGAAAGCCGCCATTGAGCACGAATACGTCCAGCGGGTAGCACAGAGCCAGACCGACAGCGACGTGACTATGACAGTGGAGTATCTTATCGTGGATCAGAAGCAGGTCAACGTCTTTTTCTCCCTCCACAGCGACCGCTATTCCCATCTGGACGGCTCCGGGGATATCCGTATGGCCGACGGCCAGCAGGCCTCCGTCAGCCTCTCCTTCCCCCAGACCCCCAGCGACCCGAAGGGGCTGCGGCGGATCTCCATCGACTTCCAGGAGGAGGACGTCCCCGATACCCTGATTCTGGACTACAAGGTGTGGGCGGCAGACGACACCGAAGCCGCTGCTCCGTCGAAAGGTTCCGGCCTGTGGGATGATTCCCCCGCCGAGCCGGAAGCGGTGGCCAACTTCTCCTTTACCTTGCAATTCGATCCCAACTTTACCAGCCAGGGCAGCCAGATCACCCTGGACCAGCCCTTTACCCTGGACGGCCAGCAGCTGAAGGTGGTGGGACTGGAGATCTACCCCACCCACGTCCGGGTGGACATCCAGGAGGACGAAGCCAACGCCGCCCAACTCCACAGCCTGAGCTGCTGGCTGGAGGACGACAAGGGCGTGCGCTATGACCGGCCCCAGGGGCTGGTTGCCCACGGCTCCGGCGGCTCCCCCCGGGTCACCTCTTACCGCTTCGAGAGCAGCTATTTTGAGGATGCCCAGCACCTGACCCTCCATATCGAAGGGGCCATCTGGCAGGACAAGGAGGAGCACTGGGTCACGGTGGATCTGACCACCGGCCGGACCGATCCTCTGCCCGACGGCATCACCCTGGCCCGCATCGAGGAAATAGACGGTATCCCCACCCTCACCTTCCGGGCCCCCACCCTGGCGGACGGCATGATGTTCCGCCAGGTGGTGGGTCCCACCTGCCGGGCACCCGACGGGAGCGAATACGACTTCAATATGGCCTCCCACACCATTGCCATGGATGAGAGCGGCACGGAGGTCGAGGGCATCTTTGAAGAGTCCATTCCCCTGAAAGACTATCCCTTCGATCAGGTGGAGCTGGAGATTCTGGATTACCATGTCACCACTTTGGATACCCTCATCGTGCTTTCTTTGAATTAAACCGACAAAAAGGGGCCCGGCCTGTTTTGTGTGAACAGGCCGAGCCCCTTTTCATGCTCATTTCTGCTCCAGCTGCTCTTCCAGCAGCTCCACCGCTTCATATACCATCCGATCGCAGTGGCACTTGCGTTCTTCGCCCCGCTCGGACGCCAACCGCAGCAAGGTGGCGCAGTCCAGAGCCTGATTGTGCGCCCGGAACCGGCGCATCAGCTCCAGAGCGGCGTTGTTGTCGGCCTCCGCCATACCCAGGGCCATCAGGGCCCCGGTCACCGCGCCGCAGGTGCCGCCGTGCTTCATGCCGGCTCCGAAGTGGGCCCCCAGCTGATAGGCCGCCTCCTTGCTCAGTCCGCACTGGTCTGCAAAAGGCACCAGCACCGACTGGCAGCAGTTAAAGTGGATATCGGTCCGCTCACGCAGACCCTTGGTTTCTTCCATACGGTCCATAAAACAGTTTCGTTCCTTTTCTGTTAATTGAATACGTCCCCCTGCTCGGCAAAGAGGCGTTTTACCCGCCCCAGCAGTCCGGCGTGCTCCGGCAGAATCAGGCCGGGATCGGAGCGAAGCAGCTCCTCGGCGGCAGTCTGAGCCTCCTTCAGCACCCGCATATCCCCCGCCAGATCGGCAATACCCAGCTGAGGCAGGCCGTGCTGGCGGGAGCCGAAAAAGTCGCCCGGGCCACGGAGGCGCAGATCCTCCTCCGCGATTTTAAACCCATCGTTGGTTTTTGACAAGACCCGCAGTCGTTCCCGGCTGTCCTGGCTGCGGGTGGAAGTGACCAGCACGCAGTAAGACTGGTGCCTGCCACGGCCCACCCGGCCCCGCAGCTGATGGAGCTGAGAAAGGCCGAAGCGGTCGGCGTTCTCCACGATCATCAGGGCGGCGTTGGGCACATCCACCCCCACCTCGATGACGGTGGTGGACACCAGCACATCCAGCTCCCCGGTGGCAAAGGCGGTCATGACCGTGTCCTTCTCCTTGCTCTTCATTTTTCCGTGGACCAGTCCCACCCGCAGGTCGGGAAAAACCTGAGTCTGGAGGGTCTGGGCGTAGGTGACGGCGGCCTTCAGGTCAGCCGCCGGGCTGCCGGGACCCGGCTCCTCTCCATCCGTCTCTCCCTCCTCCACAGCAGGGCAGACAATATAGGCCTGACGGCCCTCTCCCACCAGCTTGCGCACAAAATTGTACATCCGCTGCCGCTTGTCCTCTCCCACCACATAGGTCTCCACCGGGGAGCGGCCGGGAGGCAGCTCGTCCACCACCGACACGTCCAGGTCGCCGTAAATGATGAGGGCCAGGGTACGGGGGATGGGTGTGGCCGACATGACCAGCACGTGGGGGGTGCCGTTGGCCTTGGCCGCCAGGGCAGCCCGCTGACCCACGCCAAAGCGGTGCTGCTCGTCGGTGACCACCAAACCCAATCTGGCAAAGGTCACCCCTTCGCTCAAAAGAGCGTGGGTGCCGATGGCCAGATCCAGCTCGCCGCGCTCCAGGGCGGCATACACCGTCTTGCGTGCCTTGCCCTTCACCGCGCCGGTGAGCAGCCCCACCCGCAGCCCGGCCCGCTCCAGCAAGGGAGCCAAAGAGCGGTAGTGCTGCTCAGCCAACAGCTCGGTGGGAGCCATCAGGGCACACTGGTACCCGTTTTTCGCCGCCAGCCAGGCTCCATAGGCCGCCAGCATGGTCTTGCCCGAGCCCACGTCCCCCTGGACCAGCCGGTTCATGGGGGAGCCTGAGGTAAGATCCGCAGTCATCTCCCCAATCACCCGCCGCTGTGCCCCGGTGAGGGCAAAAGGCAGCAGATTCAGAAAATTCTCCTCCGGGAACTGTTCAAAGGGCAGCCCTGCGGCCTTGTCCCGCCGGGTACGCAGCAGGGCCATGCCGCAGGTGAGGTAGAACAGCTCCTCAAAGATGAGCCGACGACGGGCCACCGCCAGGGCATCCTCATCGGCGGGGAAGTGGACATTGCGGACCGCAAACTCGGCCTCGGCCAGCTGGTGGGCCTGCCGCAGGTCATGGGGCAGACTCTCCTCCACCTGGGCGGCACACTCCTCCACACACCGGAGGGTAAGCCCCGCCAGCAGGTTGTTGGACACCCCGTGGGTCAGGGAATATACCGGCAAAATGCCGCCGGTGAAGCGCACCCGATCCACCCGCTCGCACACCGGGTTGGTCATCTGCCGCCGGCTGCCCTCACCTTCCACCTTGCCGAAACAGACGTAAGTTTCCCCCGTCCGCAGGGCATCCTTCAAATAGGCTTGATTGAAAAAGGTGGCGGTGAGGCTGCCGGTATCGTCCACCATGCGCACCTTCACCAGCTCCAGCCCCTTTCGGATGCGGGAGAGCCGGGGCGGCTCGGCCACCATCAGAGTGAGGCATACCGGCACATCCGCCGGCGCCGAGGCGATGGAAGCGCTCTTCCGCCGGTCCTCGTAGTCCCGGGGATAGTAGCCCAGCAGATCACCCGCGGTAGTCAGCCCCAGCCGGGCCAGCGCTTTGGCCCGGGCTGGTCCCACCCCAGGCAGGGCCTCCACGCCAGTCTTTAATGTCAGCGACATGATCTCACCTCTTTTGCATAATTCAGTGTAGCATATTTCCTATTTCCCGGCAAGCGGCCCCTGCAATTCCTGTTGTTCCCGCCAAGAATTGCAATTCCGCCAAAAAATGATTGCAAAAACTTTAGCGTACAGATATAATACACTTACACATATGACTGGAATTACAGCCTGGCGGGATGCCGGGCGCGCCTTCCCCCGCCGTATCTGATACGCGGGGGTTTATGACAGATTATGATGACATTGATTCAGAAAGGAAGGACAGCATGGCGGAATGTAAGTTCAACAAAGTCCTGGTGGCCAACCGGGGCGAAATCGCCATCCGGGTATTCCGGGCCTGCTACGATCTGGGCCTGCACACGGTGGCCATGTATTCCAACGAGGACACCTTCTCCCTCTTCCGCACCAAGGCGGACGAGGCCTACCTCATCGGAGAAAACAAGTCCCCCCTGGGGGCCTATCTGGACATTCCCTCCATCATCGATCTGGCCAAGCGCCGCAACGTGGACGCCATCCATCCCGGCTACGGCTTTTTGAGCGAGAACGCCGACTTTGCCAAGGCCTGCGAGGACGCCGGCATCACCTTCATTGGCCCCTCCTCCAAAATTTTGGCTCAGATGGGCGACAAGCTCACCGCCAAGGCCATCGCCAAGGCCTGCAATGTGCCCACCATCCCCGGCTCCTCTGAACCCCTGAAAAGCGGGGAAGAGGCCCTGGAGAAGGCCATCTCCTACGGCTTCCCCATCATTCTGAAGGCAGCCGGCGGCGGCGGCGGCCGCGGTATGCGCCGCTGCGACAAGCCGGAGGAGGTCATCCCCGCCTTCAATCTGGTGAAGAGCGAGGCCAAGAAGGCCTTCGGCAACGAGGATATCTTCATTGAGAAGTACCTGGTGGAGCCCAAGCACATCGAGGTGCAGATCCTGGGCGACAAGCACGGCAATGTGGTCCACCTGGGTGAGCGCGACTGCTCCCTGCAGCGCCGCTATCAGAAGGTAGTGGAGTTTGCTCCCGCCTTCAGCGTACCCGAGGCCACCCGCCAGAAACTGTACGAGGACGCCGTCAAGGTTGCCAAGCACGTGGGCTATGTCTCCGCCGGCACCGTGGAGTTCCTGGTGGACAAGAACGGCGATCACTACTTCATCGAGATGAACCCCCGTATCCAGGTGGAGCACACCGTCACCGAGATGGTCACCGGCGTGGACCTGGTGCGGGCCCAGATCCTCATCGCCGAGGGGCATCCCCTCTCCACCCCGGAGATCGGCATTCCCTCTCAGGATGCCGTCCACATGAACGGCTATGCCCTCCAGTGCCGGGTGACCACCGAGGATCCGGCCAACAACTTTGCCCCCGACACCGGCAAGATCACCGCCTACCGTTCCGGCGGCGGTTTCGGCGTCCGTCTGGATGGCGGCAACGCCTACACCGGCGCTGAGATCTCCCCCTACTACGATTCCCTGCTGGTGAAGGTCACCTCCTGGGACAACACCTTCGAGGGCGTCTGCCGCAAGGCCATGCGTGCCATCAGCGAGGAGCATGTCCGCGGCGTCAAGACCAACATCCCCTTCGTCACCAACATTCTGGCTCACCCCACTTTCCGGGCGGGAGCCTGCCACACCAAGTTCATTGACGAGACTCCCGAGCTCTTCGATATCGACACCGGACGGGACCGCGCCACCAAGATCCTCAAATACATTGCCCAGATCCAGGTGGACTCCCCCTCTGCCGAGCGTCCTCAGCATGACATCCCCCGTTTCCCGCCCTACGAGAACACCCCGCCCAAGTGCACCGGCCTGAAGCAGCTGCTGGACAGCAAGGGTCCTGAGGCGGTGCGGGACTGGGTGCTGGACCAGAAGAAGCTGCTTATCACCGACACCACCATGCGGGACGCCCATCAGTCTCTGTTGTCCACCCGGGTGCGTACCCGCGATATGCTGAAGGCCTCCGAGGGCACCGCCGAGATCCTCAACGACTGCTTCTCCCTGGAGATGTGGGGCGGCGCCACCTTCGATGTGGCCTACCGGTTCCTCCACGAGTCCCCCTGGGAGCGTCTGCGGCTGCTGCGGGAGAAGATCCCCAACATCCCCTTCCAGATGCTGCTGCGGGGAGCCAACGCTGTGGGTTACACCAACTACCCCGACAACCTGATCCGCGCCTTCATCAAGGAGGCTGCCATCGGCGGCATCGATGTGTTCCGCATCTTTGACTCCCTGAACTGGATCCCCGGCATGGAAGTGGCCATGGATGAGGTCCTCAAGCAGGGCAAGCTGTGCGAGGCCACCATCTGCTACACCGGCGACATCCTGGACCCCAAGCGGGATAAGTACACCCTGGAGTACTACGTCAACATGGCCAAGGAGCTGGAGAAGCGGGGCGCGCACCTGCTGTGCATCAAGGATATGTCCGGCCTGCTGAAGCCCTACGCTGCCAAGAAGCTGGTGTCCACCCTGAAACAGGAGATCGGCATTCCCATCCACCTGCATACCCACGACACCTCCGGCAACCAGGTGGCCGCCTATCTGATGGCCGCCGAGGCTGGTGTGGACATTGTGGACTGCGCCATCGACTCCATGTCCTCCATGACCAGCCAGCCCTCCATGAACGCGGTGGTGGCCGCCCTCCACGGCCAGGAGCGGGACACCGGCCTGGACGGCGACAAGCTGCAGAAGCTGTCCGACTACTGGGCCGACGTGCGCCTGCGCTACAGTAAGTTTGAGGCGGGCATCAAGAACCCCTCCACCGACATCTACCGCTACGAGATGCCTGGCGGCCAGTACACCAACCTGAAGAGCCAGGTGGAGAGCATCGGCCTGGGCCACCAGTTCGAGGCGGTCAAGGAGATGTACAAGACCGTCAACCATATGCTGGGCGACATCGTGAAGGTGACCCCTTCCTCCAAGATGGTGGGCGACCTGGCCATCTTCATGGTGCAGAACGACCTGACTCCCGAGAATATCGTGGAGCGGGGCGAGGCCCTCACTTTCCCCGACTCCGTGGTCAGCTACTTCAAGGGCATGATGGGCCAGCCCGCCTGGGGCTTCCCCGAGGATCTGCAGAAGGTGGTCCTCAAGGGCGAGAAGCCCATTACCTGCCGCCCCGGCGAGCTGCTGGAGCCTATCGACTTTGAGAAGGCCCGGGAGGAGGTCCGCAAGTTCTATCCCGACGCCTCCGACCACAACGTCATCTCCTGGTGCCTCTATCCCAAGGTGGTGGAGGACTTCTACCGTCACCGTCAGGAGTACGGCTATATCATGCGCATGGGCAGCCATGTGTTCTTCAACGGCATGGCTCTGGGCGAGACCAACAAGATCAACATCGAGGACGGCAAGACCCTGGTCATCAAGTATATGGGTCTGGGCGACCTGAACGAGGACGGCACCCGCAACGTGCAGTTCGAGCTCAATGGTATGCGCCGCGAGGTGGCCGTGCCCGACAAGAGCGCCACCGCCCAGGCCCGCAAGGTCAATCTGGCCGATCCCTCCGACAAGAGCCAGGTGGGCGCCTCCATCCCCGGCATGGTGTCCAAGGTGAACGTCAAGCCCGGCGACAAGGTGGAGGAAAACCAGGTCCTGGCCGTCATCGAGGCCATGAAGATGGAGACCTCCGTGGTAGCCCGCATGGCGGGTACCGTGGACGAGGTACTCATCAAGGAAGGCGGCTCTGTCAAGGCCGGCGAGCTGCTGATCACCATTAAGTAAGACCGGTTTCCTTGGCTTTTCAACACCTCGCCGCCTTCCTGTGAGCGCAGCGAACCGCCGCTTTTGCGGCGGAGCGGGGCGGGATTCACTTCCGCTCCGTGATACCTGATTTAAATTCTCACGGGTTCCCGCACAGGCAAGTCTGTGCGGGCCAGGCGGCTCTGTCAAGGCCGGCGAGCTGCTCATTACCATTAAGTAATTGCTTAAGAGGGCTGGTTTTCCAACCAGCCCTCTTTTCTACATTATCCATATCTGGAGGCTTATCCTATGGAAACCATTCTCCACCTGCTTCCCCTCACCCTGGAAGAGCAGGACCGCTTCCGTACCGCCGCTCCCAACGAGGAGCACCTCTTTCTCCCCACCAGCGACCGTCGGGGGTCGGCGGCCATCCCCCAGGACTGGCGGGAACGCACCACCATCCTCATGGGTTTTGTCCCCCCGGCAGATCTCAAAACCTTCCCCCAACTGAAATGGGTCCAGAGTTGGAACGCCGGAGTGGACCCCTATCTGGTCCCCGGTGTACTGCCCGAGGGAGTGCTCCTCACCTGCGCCGCCGGAGCCTACGGTCCCGCTGTCTCTGAGCATCTGCTGGCCATGCTGCTGGCCATCTATAAACGCCTGCCCGCCTACCGGGACCAACAAAACACCCGCACCTGGGCCGATTTAGGCCACGTCCGCTCCCTGCGGGGGCAGACCGTTCTGGTAGGGGGTACCGGCGACATCGGCCGCCACTTTGCCCGTCTGTGCCGGGCGCTGGGGTCCAAAACCGTTATGGGCCTCCACCGCTCCGACGCTCCCGTGGAGGACTTCGACCAGACTTTCCCCCTGTCCGCCATCGACAGTCTGCTCCCCCAGGCCGACGTGGTGGCTCTGGTTCTCCCCCACAACAGGGATACCGCCGGGCTCATGGACCGCCGCCGCCTGCTGCTGATGAAGCCCGATGCCGTCCTCCTCAACGCCGGCCGGGGCTCCGCCATTGACTGCGCCGCCCTGGCGGAAGTCCTGTCCCAGGGGCATCTGCTGGGAGCCGGACTGGATGTTACCCACCCGGAGCCTCTTCCCCCGGAGCATCCCCTCTGGGACACCCCACGGGCCCTCATCACCCCCCACACCGCCGGCGGCTATAACCATATGCAGGTCACTCTGGACCAGCTTCAGGCCCTATTTCTGGACAATCTGGACCGCTTTTTGTCTGGCCGGCCCCTTCGCAGCCGGATGAAATAAAACCTCTGTTGACATACCTCGGGTTTCTAGGTATAATATACCTAGAAACCCGAGGTATTGTTTTTGATCTGAAAGGAGGTTTCCCATGAAAGCGGATAAATCCCTGCTGTCTGGCAGCACCACCCTGCTGGTACTCTCTCTCCTGTCTGGAGAGGACAAGTACGGCTACCAGATGATCGCCGAACTGGAGGCCAAAAGCGACAACACCTTCTCCATGAAGGAGGGCACCCTCTACCCCATTCTCCACACCCTGGAGAAGGAGGGAGCGGTCCAGTCCTACGAGAAGGAGGCCCCTACCGGCCGCACCCGCAAGTATTACCACATTACAAAAAAGGGCTTTCGGCTGCTGGATGAGAAGAAGAAGGAGTGGACCACCTTCTCCCAGGCGGTGAACGCGGTGTTGGCCGGGTCTGCCCCGGCCATGGCCTGATGGACGCTCCCGGCGGCCCCCGGCTCACCATAGACCAATTCTGCGGTCAGGTATGTTCCTTCGTCCGGTTCTCTCCCGACCACCACGCCATTTCCGCAGAGCTGACCGGCCACATGGAGGAGCACCGGGACACCCTGCTAGAGGCCTATCCAAACATGACCCTGCGGGACGCCGAGTCCAGAGCCGTCCGGGCCATGGGGGATGCGGAGGAATTGGGCCGCTGGCTGGATCAGATCCATCATCCCCTGTTGGGCTGGTTTCAGATCTGGTTTCGCCGGGTAGTGTGGACTCTGGCCATCCTCATCCTGCTCTTTGCCCTGCCCCAGGCAAAGGAAACGGTTACCAACCTGATCGCGCCCCCCAGTTACGACGGCGTGGGGATGGGCTATCTTCTGGAGCATTATGACGAGTACGACGTGGTGGCCGATTTCACCCCTGGGGCTGTTTGGCAATATGAGGGCTACACCTTTTCCATCCAGCGGGCAGTTGTTACCCGCACAGAGGCCAGCGAATACAGAGACGAGGCCCTGCATCTGGACTATCTGCTGAAGGTGACCCACCCCAATCCTTGGCAGCGGGGGCCGGAATTTCGGGAATGGCTGTGGGCGGAGGACGATCTGGGCAACCGTTACCCCTCCAGAGGCCAGCAGGAGCTGTACCAGCTGCCCACCTCCGCCGGGGATTCCTCCGGCAATCCTACCGCCATCTATCCCTTCGCCTCCTACTACGATCTGTGGGTGGGCGGTATCCATCCAGAGGCTACCTCCGTCACCCTCCGCTTTGACCGCTTCGGAGAGAACGCCATCTCTCTGACCCTGCCGCTGAAAGGAGGGGACTGACATGGCCAGATGCTCCGTCACCCCCGCCCAGCGCAAGCGCCGCATCCTCCGGGACGCCCTGCTGCTGGCAATAGTCCTGGTGGTGCTGGTGCTCCGGCTGGACTTTCCCATCCTCACCGCCGAACAGGCTCTGGAGGCCACCCAGGACCGCTATTTCTTCGGTCCCGGGGAGGTCATCACCACCCTGGATTATTCCCGGGAGGCCAACAAAGTCAAGATTGGCCAGTACGACCGCTATTACATTCTCCGCCACGGGGACTGGTACGCCTGGTGCGGCGTCAACCACTACGGCCTGTTCTGGCAGACCGGCGGCCTGGACGCGGTAAAAAATGACCCCAACCTCCCTCTGGTGCCTCTGGTGGTCAGCGACTGGAGAACCGGTGCGGTACTGGTGATCTCCAACGACCCGGAGATCGCCCAGGTGGAGATCACGTTCCCCATTTCTGCTGAAACAAAACAGGGTTACACCCTGCTCTCCGCCAGCCAGACCCAGAGCACGGAGAACTGCTTCCTGATTTCCTATACGTCAGGCCCCGGCTTCGTCTTTCCGGAGGACCTCCAGGTCAAGGGCTACGACGCCGACGGAAGGCTGATCTACCAATCCCCTGAACCGGAATCCTGGACGACCCGTTATGAACTGAGGTGAGTGTATGGCCTCCAATCGCTGCGAGACATTTTGCAGACAGGTGTGCGCCTTTGTCCGCTTCTCCCCCGACCACGACGCCATTACCGCCGAACTCACAGCCCACCTGGAAGACCACCGGGACGCCCTGCTGGAGGCCCGCCCCGACCTAACCTCGGAGGAGGCCGAAGCGGCGGCAGTGAGTGCCATGGGAGACCCGGAAGAACTGGGCCGGGCCCTGAATGAAAGCCACAGTCCCCTGCTGGGCTGGTTCCAAATCTGGTTTCAGGCGGTTGTCTGGTTCTTGTCGGCCATCATCGTTATATTTTGCCTGTTCCACCTGCCCGGCACCTTGGAGAACCTGACCGGCAAGCCCGATTCTGTCAGCAGCGATCCCGCCCTCTACTTTGAGCGGCATATCCACCCGGACAATCTTGTGGCTCAGTATGAGACCAATGCTGTCTATCAGGACCCGCCCTATACCTACACCATAAAACAGGTCGGCATTGAGAACTACTCCGGCGCCCGCTATGTGGATTGTATCCTTCAGGTAACGCAATCCAACCCCTGGCTGCGCTGTCCCGCCTTTGGCTATGACTTGTGGGCGGAGGACGATGTGGGCAACCGCTATCCCTCTACCCGAGAGCGGCAGGCTCTGGACGAAACCGTCTTTTCCAGAGTGCAGGCCAGCACCCCCATGGGTGATTTCCCCTTTGCCACTCATTACTGCCTCACCGTCACCAACGTGGACCCGGCAGCCACCCAGTTGACCTTCCGCTTCGACCGCTATGGAGAGGTCCGTCTCTCCCTCACCGTTCCGCTGAAGGGAGGCGAAGCAGATGGCTGAACGTCCTATTTCCCAGCGGGGCCGCAAATGGCGCATCCTGCGGGACGCTGTGATTCTGCTGCTCACTCTGGTTTTCCTGGCTGTCACCCTGGATTTCCCCATGTTTACCGCCAGACAGGCCCTGCGGGCCACCCAGACCCGGTATTACTGGGAGGACGGCCAGGTGGTGGCCGATCTGGGGTCCGGCCCTCTCTACGACCGCCAGTACCTGCTGCGCATGGGAAACTGGTACGCCTGGTGCGGTCTGTCCCGGGAAGGGCTGCTCTGGGACTCCGGCACGCTCGTATCCCTTTACCGGGACCCGGAACAGCCGCTGAGTGCCGTCACACCCCACAATCTGGGTGTTGTTCTGGTGTTGGCCGGCGACCCGGACATTGTCCAGGTGGAGGTGGAATACCCGGTGCTGCTCTCCGAGTCGGACGCCGGCAGGGTCTATGACCTGAATACCCTCCGCCAGGGCCCGGTGGCAGAGGGCTGCTTCTGGTTTCAGCTCACCGGAAACCTGCTCCCCGCCTATCAAATGGACCGTATCCGCCTCCGCGGCTACGACGCTGACGGAAAGCTGATCTACCAATCCCCCGAACCGGAATCCTGGACGACCCGCTATGAATTGAGGTGAGTGTATGGCCTCCAAACCCTTTGATACCTTCTGTTATCAGGTGTGCTCTCTGATTCGTTGGAAGCCCGCCCGGTATGCCGCCTGGGCAGAATTAAACGCCCATCTGGAGGACCACGCCGCCGCGCTGGAGGAACAGGGCATGGAGTCCGAGGATGCCGCACGCCGGGCGGTGGAAGCCATGGGGGACCCCTACAAGCTGGGGCATCAACTGGACAAGTGCCACAGCCCCCTGGTCCCCCGACTGTCCCGCATTTTTGCCCTGTCGGCTCTGGCGGTGCTGCTCCTGAGTCTGGTGATCGGCTTTCGGGCAGGTACCGGCCTCTTCGCCCTCTCTGGTGTCTTTCCCCAGCCGGAATCCCTGGTCGATCAGGACCGCGGTACACTGGAGGTCTCCGGCTCCGCCGTGGGCGGCGGCCAACTGTCCGGTTATCATATCTCGCCTTCGGGAGAGGCCGGCCTGGTCCTCCTCTCCCTGGCCTGCCCGGAAGAAAAACCGCGGCAGGAATACCTGCTCCAGTGCCCCCTCAACATCACCCAATGGCAATTCTGGAAGCCGCCCTTGAATTTCCTGCGGGGCGAACTGTCCTGGACCGATGATGCCGGCGGCACCGGCTCAGCCATCATTTCCGAGCCGGTGAAGCACAGCCTGCTAGGCAGC
This sequence comes from Flavonifractor porci, assembly GCF_037572415.1. NCBI lineage: Bacteria > Bacillati > Bacillota > Clostridia > Eubacteriales > Oscillospiraceae > Flavonifractor > Flavonifractor porci. The sequence goes on along the minus strand of NZ_JBBHLB010000010.1, from coordinate 49,966 downwards.
TCCACCGTACTGGAGCTCCAAAATCCCACACCCGGCGCCCGACAATTTACTCTTACCCTTAACACCCCAGAGGAAAGCGTTACCATCTACATCACCTTGCAGGAGGAGGTGCCCCCGCTGTGAGTCGATTCCGCTATGTGATCCTGCCCCGGCTGCTGCTGGCCCTCAGTACCCTGGCTCTGCTGGCCGCCCTGTTCCTGCTGTGGGTAAGTCTGGAGCGGCCCATGCCCACCATTGGCCTGGCCTGCGCCCAGGCCGGTCCCGCCAACGGCTTTACCGGCGGGGAAGTGGTGGCCTCCGGTCCTGTCCGACTGAATCAAGCCGAACCGGATACCGACGCCTGGGCAGTGCTTCGCTCCGGCGACACTTACGCCGTGGCCAACTTAAAGCGCACTGCCGGTCTGCTGTGGACGGTACCCGGCTATGATCTGCACATTCTCCCTGGGCTGGACGAGTATACCCTTTACCCCTGGCACACAGCCAACTCCTTCTACTCCTACATAGACGATACCGACCCCGCCTCTGTTCATCCGGTCATAGAAAGCGAACTGATCCCGCTGGCCATCTGCACTGATCCCGCGGTAATCCGGGTAGAGGGGGAGTTTCTGTGGCTGGGATACTGGGAGGATCCCCAGGAGGCCCTGGCTGACCGGGGCGTATCCATCTCCTGGTCCTCCGCCGGAAATGGCGTGTGGGCGGGAGAGCCCGTTACCTCTCCCACTCCCGCCCTGCCTGACGGCAGCGGTCACAGCGGCACCCTGTCCATCTGGCTCCGTGGCTACGACGCCGACGGCAATCTGGTCTGCTCCTACGATCCCACAAATTCGGAATGAGGTGAGTCTCCTATGAAGCCGCCCTTCGAGCACTTCTGCGATCAGGTGTGTGCATCTATCCGCTGGCCCCCTGCCCAGCGTCTGGCCCGGGAGGAGCTGACCGCCCACCTGGAGGACCACGCCGCCGCTTTGGAGGAGAAGGGGATCTCTGCTGAGGAGGCCGCAGTCCAGGCTGTGGAGGCCATGGGAGATCCGGAAGAGATCGGTCGCCAGCTGGACCGCTGTCACAGCCCACTGCTCCCCCGGCTGTCCAAAATCTTTGCCCTGTGCGCCTGCGCCCTCTTTCTCATCGGCTTCTGCGCCAGCGTTCTGCATCAGACTGGTCTCTTCCGCTATGAAACCGTACTGCTGCCCCCTCCCACCCTGCCCGGTTGGAACGATGGAGACCTGCTCTGCGAGGGAGAAGCCCAGGGCAGCGGCCATGTGGGCGGCTATGCCATCCAGGCCAAAGACGCCGCTCTGGTCCACCGCCCCAGCACCAAATTCCGTCCCTCCAAGCTGGAGATCCAGGCCGTCGTCACCGTCTCCCACTGGCAGCCTTGGCTGGACCACCTGACCCCCGCCATCCCTGCCATCTGGACCGACTCCGACGGTGCCTCCGGTACGGTCTCCTGTTATTCCACGGACTCCACCCTCCTTGCCCAGAACTGGCATCTGGTTCTGGAGGCCCCCACCCCCGGCTGCAGCTGGTTCTCCGTCACTCTGGGCAGGCCCGGCGATCAATGCACCCTTGAAATCACTCTGGATGAGGAGGTGCCTCCGGCATGAAACACTTTCGCTATTACATTCTGCCCCGCCTCCTGCTGGTCCTGAGTATCATAGCCGCTCTGTTCTGTCTCTTCTTCCTGTGGCTTTCACTGGATGCCCCGCTCCCCTCCCCGGCCGCCATCTGCGCCCGGATAGATCGGGAAAACTACAGCTCCGGCGGCGAGATCGTGGCCTCCGGCCCCATTGATATGACGGAGGAAGGGATCATTATCAAAAGTGATTATACCGACCGGGACTGCTGGTGGTTCATACGCCGCAGCGGTGATCGCTTTCAGCTCCAGGTGCTGGAGCGGATGGCTGGGTTCCTCTGGCGCCCATTGGACCGCGCTGCCAATGGCCTTTCCTATCAGCTCTCCCTCCAGGATCAGCCCATGGGATGTACCTTTGATGTCTTTCAGCTGACCTCCATGGATGGTCCCCCCGGCCTGGATGCCTATAAGGTTATCCCCATCCTCCTCTGCGCAGACCCCGCCGTGGTGCGGGTGGAGGCCCAACTGGTTGCCCTGTCGGAAGAGGACTGGGCCGATCCCCAGGCCGCCATCGCCCAGCGCGGAGTCTCCCCCACCTTTACCAAGGCGGGAGATGGGGTATGGGTCGGTCCCTCCCCCTATGTCCTGATCCCCTGGGCATCCCCCAAGAACGGCGGCCATTTCGTGGCCTTCTGCCAGGGCTACGACGCCGCCGGCAATCTGGTCTGCTCCTACGATCCCACCGAAGACAGGGAATGAGGTGAATCCGCCTTGTGCCAGCCATTTGAACAATTCTGCGACCAGGTGTGCTCTGTCATCCGTCTGCCGCTGGCCCAGCGTCTGGCCCGGGAGGAGCTGACCGCCCATCTGGAGGACCACGCCGCCGCACTGGAGGAACAGGGCATGGAACCCGAGGAGGCCGCACACCGGGCAGTGGAGGCTATGGGAGATCCCTATCAGATCGGCCATGAGCTGGACCGCTGCCACAGCCCCCTGTTTCCCGGCCTGACGGCCCTGTTCACCGTGCTGGGCATCATGCTCATTCTGGTCAGCACCGTGGCCAGCGGCCTGCATCAGACCGGCCTGTTCGCCCATGACTCCCTGCTCCCACCCTCCTGTACCCTTCCCGCTCAAGTCAATGAGACCCTGGTGGTCTCCGGCTCCGCCTCCGGCGGCGGAACAGTGGGCGGCTATACCATAACTGCCCACGACGCAGCCCTGGTTCGCACGCCGGACTACCCGAATTTCCCCTCCCGGCTGGAGGTCCAGGCCTCCCTCTCAGTCTCCCACTGGCAGCTGTGGCTGGATAACCTGGAGCTGTACGAGGTACCGTATACCTGGATCGACTCCACCGGCGCCACCGGAGAGGCCTATTGCTTCACCTTGTCCACCTCGCCTCTGACCGCCAGCGGGTATCTCGCCATCACCAATCCCACCCCCGGCGCCCAATGGTTCACCGTCACGCTGGGCAAACCCGGCGACCAGGTCATACTCCGCATTGAGCTGGATGAGGAGGTGCCGCTGTCATGACCCATTTCCGCTATTACACCTTACCCCGCATCCGCTGGGCCTTGAGCATCCTGCTGCTGTGCCTGGGACTGCTCTCCGCCTGGGTAGCCCTGGATACCCCCCTTCCCTCCTCCGCCGCCGCGTGTGGGCGTCTGAACCGGGAACACTATGTGATAGATAACACCATCCTGGCCTCCGGCCCCATCCAATACCAGGAGATCCGGGGTGACTATGTACCAAAAAACACCTGGTGGTTTGTGGGCCGCCAGGGGGACACCGTGCAGTTTTATACCCTGGATCGGCTGGCCGGTTTCCTGTGGCGGCCTGCGGATACCCTTCCCTTTTGGCAGTTGGATCTCACCCAGCTGGAAGATCCCATTTACTGCAATCTGTTCGGCTCTCAACCCGATATTGGTCTTGGTTATGAGGCCACCCCTGTGGTGATCTGCACCGACCCCAGGGTGGTGCGGGTGGAGGCCCAGCTAATCTCTCTGGGTACCAGTGAGCGGGCCGATCCCCAGGCCGCCATCGACAGCCGCGGCGTCTCCCCCACCTTTACCCAGGTGGCCGACGGCGTGTGGGTTGCTCCCTCCACCCTGGCACCCGGCCCATCCGATGACAGCGGTGCGGTCTGGCTGGCCTGGTGTCAGGGCTATGACGCCGACGGCAATCTGGTCTGCCAGGATTCCCCCACCTCCTAAAGTGTCAAAAGACGGCCCGCAGAATGCGGGCCGCCTTTTATTCCACCATTTTCTCCAGTTCCTCCCAGGTGGGTCCCAGGGCCTCGATCTCTCCCCAGGTAGAGAACTTTTCTTCCATCCCGCCCCAGGTGATGTACCAATACACATATTCAATCCCCAGATGGGCAGGCAGAATACTCTCAATGATCTCCCTCAACTCTTCAAACCCATCGGGGATTCCGGGCACATCAGGGAAGTAGACTTCCACCTGTCCCGCCTTCCCGGTCTCCCGGGCCTGAGCGTTGATGCCGCAGCCTTTCAGATTGTCATTGATAGCCGTCAGGGTAAAGCTGTCCCCGCCGATGCGGAGCAAGGCGGCCAAAGCCGCCCGCCGCATTTCCAGATCGGTGGTCACCGGCCGCCGGGCCAGCAGGCTTTCCACAGCCTCCAGCCCCCGGTCCTCCGCCGTGGAGAGCAGCATCTCCCGCTGGATCTCCTCCAGACCGGCTTCCACGCGGTCCAGCGCCTGACCCTGGGCCTCCAGCTCCCCGCCGTTGGCAGTACCCTCCAGTTCGTATACCCGCAGGGGCCGCAGCAGTTCCTTCAGATATTGTGCGTATCCGCTCATGCCGTCCCCTCCGACCGGGTGACCGAGAGGCTGTTCAGCTGGGGCAGCACATCGCGCTCCACTGTCACATCAGCGGCGGGAGCGGCGATGGTGTAGTTTTCCACCCCGTCCACCTCATAGATCAGCTGGCCCAGCTTGGCCCGCAGGATACTCTGGCCCAGCCGCTGGCCGTTGAACCAGCTCCGAATGGACTGTTCCACACTCTGCCGCACCGTCTCCCCGTCCCGGTTGGCCGCTGCCTGGATCTGAACAGTCACATCCACATTCTGTACCTCTGGGGCACGCACCTGCACATCCACGGCGATCTCCCGCCGCTGCTCAAAATAGGCCTGCAATTCCTCCAGCAGTTCCTCACCGGGCACTCCGGCAGCGGTAGCCACCACCACGTCCACCGAGCCCACCCCTCTGGGCCGGGACACCACCGCCGCAGCCGCCACCTGAGGAAAGGACATGGCGCTCTGCTCATAGTAGGCGGCGTTGGCGCCGTTTGGCATCCGCTGGAAGGTCTCCAGCACTCTGGCCCGCAGGGTCTCGTCGTCCTCTGCATCCAGGCCGCCGGAAAAACCCTCCGGGTTGGTGCACCGGCTGATCCCCACCGGGGCCACCGCCATGGCCCGGATGGTACCCGCCGCCACATTGCCCGCCGTCCCCGGTTCCAGGGCGGTTGCCGGGGCGTCCACCTGTGTCTCACCGGCCTGGAGGGTGACCTCCTGAGTGGTCTCAAAGCGGATCAGCCCCGCCGTCATACACACCGTCCCCTCCGGGATGGTCAGATCGGCCTGGGCGGCGCTGTCGGTCTGGAAACGAATGGTCCCCTCCGCCGCCACGGCCCCACGGCGTTCCAGTCCCCGCAGCTGGGCGTGCTTGTCCAGATACTCTCCCTCCGCGCTCTGGGGAAAGCACTGGCGGTTCACCCAGTCGGCCTGGATGTATAAGGCGTAGATCTGGGCAGCCACGGCGTACAGCCGTACCGCCATATCTCCGTCTCCGGCCAGCGCCACGCCGGTTTCCCGCTCAAAGATAGCCGTCATCTCTCCATAGATATCGTCAATGGATCTCACCAAATCCCTCCCGTCTCAACCGTCAGCTTCAGCTCCTCCCCCTGCCACGCCAGCGCCACCTCCATGGTGCCGTCCTCCTCCAGGCTCACGGCGGTCACCGTCAGGTCAGGCTCATCCTCCAGGGCCTGGGCCACATACTGCCGGGCCAGGTTCTGCCGCTGGGCGGGCTTGCAGCGGCCCAGCTGGTAGAGCTGGCTGCCCAGGTTGGGCAGAAAGGGGAAGCTGTCCCGGGGAATGGACAGCTTCCACAGCACCCGCTGGAGCAACTCCTGGCCGCCTTCCGCTCTCCGGTAGCCGCCCCCCTCGTCGGGCACATAGTCGCCGTCCCGTACCATCAGTTCCATCCGCTCACTCCCTTGTCATGACCTCCTTGCCGTTGACCAGCAGTTTGCCGGTCACGGACACCGTGCCGTCCCGGCCCAGGCGAATGGAGGTGCCTCCGCTGTAGAGCAGCACCTCACCTTCCGCTACGCCGTACTTCTCAGCACACCGCGCCCCCGCCACGCAGGGGGCCTCGCCGTCGGCGCCGGTCTTAAGGACCAGCACCTGTTCCCCCCGCATGGGCCGCCATACATAGCCGCCGGGGGCAAATACCGGCAGGTCCCGACGCTCTCCGTCCAGGCACACCCCCGCCGGGTCGCCCCCCAGGGTAACGGTGCCCACCTGAGAGCCGCCATCTTTGCTTCTACGCCGCTGCTGCTGCGCCAGCCACATTTCGCTTCCCTCCTACTTCAATGCCGCCGGGTCCCCCAGCACCAGCCGGGTATAGGTCCCATTTTCATCCATTCCGCTTACCATTTCGGCTACCCGCCAGGTACCCCGGCCCACCGGTTTGTTCAGGTGAACCTCCACCAGCTCTCCCGGCCAGGCCACAAAGGCTCCGGGCAATTCCAGCTCCAGCTGCCGCAGCTCCTCCGCCGACCGCTCCAGCTGGTAGCTGCCGGAATAGCGCATGGTCTGATAGCTGCTCTTCCCCGGCATGGTAAGCACCCTCCGGCACCTTCCGCCCCGCCGGGCAAAGCCCTGGTTCTCCACCGTCTGCACCGCCCCGGTGGTTCTGTCCCGCACCAGGATCTGGGACAGCACGCCGTACCGCTGATCCCGCAGGGTGAGGGCGGTCACTCCCGTGTCCTCGGACAGCACCAGCTTCTCCCCGCTTTCCCAGGGAGTCGCCACCAGCCGCCCCAACCGGTCGAACCGGGGGGTGATCCCGCCGTAATACCGGCAGAACTCATAGACCACCTGCCACTCGCTGCTTCCCACCGCCACGGAAAAACCGGGTACGGCGGTAAGCTTGGCCCCCGGCGCCGCCTCCACCCCGTAGGGGGTCACATGGTCCCGCAGGATGTCCTGCCAGGTGGCCACCTGGTAGTCCATACCCAGGGCCTCGTTGTCCAGCAGGCGAGCCGCCATGCTTCGACCAGATATGGTCAAAAAACCACCCTGTTCGTCCCAGCCTCGCTCGCACTCGTCCACCACGCCGGTAAATACCCGCTGGCCGCTCTCATCAGCGGTAAAGCGCACCGCCTCCGCCAGCAAATCCTCTTCCGGCTCCCACAGGCAGCGCACCTCAAAGCTGTCGCAGGGGGTGCCCAGCCCATACTGAAACTTCCATTCCGTTATCTGGGGCAGGGCGATCTGACTCTTATTCCAGCCGTGCAGTACAGCCTCCATCACGCCACCCGCACTTTCTGGCCCGGATAGATCAGGTTGGGATTTTTGATCTGGGGATTGAGGGCAATCAGTTTACTCAGACCAACCCCATGCCGCCGGGCGATGCCCCATAGGGTGTCCCCCCGTACCACGGTGTACCACTGCTTGCCGGTGGAACCATCCTGGGCAGTCCCTCCCGTCGTTCCGCCAGAGGTGGTGGTCACTCGGGTGCCCGTGCTGTGCCCGCCGAACTCCTCCCAGAAAGTGAAGGTGTACTTCACATAGTCCGCTCTGGGCTCCTGACTGAGGGAGAGCTCCACAAAATAGGCGTTGGCCGTCTGCCATACCGGATGGACCAGGATACCCGGCCCCTCGTTGTAAAAGACGGTGGCCAGCTTCTTGAACTCATCGTAGGCCCCCTCCCCCATAAACTCTCCTTCTCCTCGCATGATGCGGTAAGAGGGTCCCAGATCCTGCAGGGCATAGTGGCCGAAGGGCACCTCTCTGGCCCCTACCTTCCGCTTGAAGGCGATGGAATACACCCTGGGATTGTGGGGCCATACATAGTTTTTATAGCGCATTGCCGCCAGTCTCACAGCAGTTGAAACCCCCCGTCAAATCTTCGTGCGTCCCGCCGCACCAGCCGGTCCAGCCGCCGCAGCGCATCCTCGCCGCCGTTCTGTTCTCTGCCCGGCGGCTCCAATGTCACCACTTGGGTCTGCCGCTCCGCTGCCGGAAGGCCCGCCAGGCTGATCCGTACCGCCTGATCCAGCTCCCGGACAGCCTCCGTCCAGGTCCGGTCAGGCTCCGGCCCGCCATCCGTCCGGCGCTCCCCGGCCTGACCCAGTACGTCCAGCCCCGCCGCCCATCGGCGGATCTCTCCGCCGGTGACAGTTCCGGAACCGCCCGCCGTCAGAGCCAAGCCGCCCCAGTCTCTGCCCTCCAGACCGGACAGGACAGCCTCTTCCGTGTTCTCTCCGCTCTGTCCGGCCTCTTCTTCTCCCACAGCGGGAAGGGGGACACGCACCGGACCGGCCTCCCAGGTCCCATCCCTTTCCTCCCGCTCCAGCTGCTGCTCCAGCAGCTGTCCAATATAGTCGATCATGCCTGCTCCCCCCGCATCAGCCGTTCAAACCGCTCCTGATCGAAGGAGGCGTTCTGTTCACCCACGGTGGCTCCCGCTGGCTGTCCGCATACCGGGCAGCAGGACTCCTCCGCCTTCTGCCGGCAGGAGGGACACAGCTGCTCCAGCACTTCCTCCCGGTCCAGCATTAGGTTGAGGGCGCACCACAGGTAGTCTCTGGCCTTCATTTTTTGGGCCCGCTCCTCCGTGGGAAGGGCCCCAAATGTCTTGAGCACACGCCAGCGAAGGCGCTCATAAGGCGTATGCTCCAGGCTTTTTTTAGGGCCCGGGCCTCCTCCTCCCCATCCTCAGGGGAGGGATTTTCCGCCCGGTCCAGCGCATCCCACAGCCGGGCCAGCTGGGCCACCTCCCGGGCGCTGAGGTGTTCCAGCACCGCCCGGCCGGATTGAAACACCGGCTTGCCCTCCTCCTCCAAAGCCCGGGCCAGCAGGCAGGCGTTGGCGCACAGGGCCCGTTCCCCTTCGCCCTGGGCCAGTTCCTCTCCCTCCCGCCGTGCCTCCAGCACCTCCAGGGCGGAGAGCAGCCGCAGCTGGGTGCCGTCCTCCAGGGTTAGCCTGTCCCTCCGGCTCAGCAACGATTCCATACCCGTCTCTCTCCTCATACCGCCGTCTCAATCCGCTTGGCCGCCACCACCGTGATCTTTTCCACCACCATGGCGCCCAGAGCGCCGGTCTCGCCGATGGCGCTCCACTGGCAGCCGGAGTAGATGATCTTCCGGTCGGGCTTGCAGATTACCAGGCTGAAGTCCTCCAGGTCGTGGAAGTTGATGCCGTCCCGGATGGCCTCGTCGGTGGCGTACAGCCGGGTCAGCTCCAGCACATGGGTGCGCGGGCCGGGGATAGTGGCCACCGGTTCCTCCTCTCCGAAGGCCTCCACACTCTGACTGGAGCGGGTGGTCTTGGCGGTATAGCTCTGGACTACCGCCACCTTCTTCCCGTCGATCTCCAGATAGATGTCGCTGCTGGTGGGAAAACCAGAAATTCTCATGTTCTTCCCTCCTTATACCGTGATGTGGGCGGTGAGCCAGATCTGGTTGAGGCCGTGGGCCACCGTAAAGGTAAAGTCCACCAGACAGACGGTGGGATTTTCCGTGTCCGCCTCCACCGTCACCTGATCGTAGCCGGTAATGATCTCCCTGGCCAGCTTGTTCTCCAGCTCCAGCACCACCTGGGCGCGGATGGCCCCCCGTGTCTGCTCGGTGTTCTTGGTCCTGCGGAACTTGGCCCGCAGGGCGTTTCGGATGGTGGGGATCACGTCGTCCACAATGCGTATAGTGGTCAGTTCCCGCCAGGTGGCGTCCTCCACCTCTCCGGTCTTGGTGCGGGTGGTGACGCCCCGCACCACGCTGACCACGCCGCTCACATTCTCCAGGGGGGTGACGCCGCCCCGCACCAGGGTGTCGATCTCGGTGTCGGCGTACCGGGCTTCCATCCCCTCCAGGCCCTTCAATTCCGCGCCCCCCAGAGGGATGGCGGGGTCGCTCTCTCCCGCAATGGCCCCCGCCACCGCAGCAGCAGCCAGGCCGGTGTCGTCGCCGGGGGCCGCCAGCACCACCCGCTCGCTGTTGAGCCCTTCCGCCCGCTGGACCAGTGCCTCCACATTCTCGCTCTGGGCGCCGCCCACCACGGCGATGCGCTCCCGGCGGGCCTGAGATGCGTCGCAGACACTCTGCCGCAGAGCCTGCTGGACGGTCAGTTCCGTGCTGTCGCACACTACCACAGAGATATCCTCCTCTGCCGCCAGCAGGTCAAAGGCGCCCTGATAGTCCTCCTCTCCGTTCACCGGGGCCGCCACCACCTTGGCCGCGCCGTTGCGGAACAACACCTGCACCAGTTTGGTCAGGTTCTCTTCCTGACCAAACTGGGTGACCGCGTCCTCATAGCGGTTGAGGGTGTACAACTTGCCGCTCTCCCCCTCGGTAACCAGGCCCACCAGGCCCACCGTACGGCCGCCGCCGCTGCCGCTGATCACAGTGGAGGCGTCGTAGCTGGAGTATACTCCAGGCCGTTCATGGATCGTCATACTCAAATCCGGCTCTCTCCTCTCACAATAAAGTCCAGGAAGGTGCCGCCCTCCTGGGCCACCGCATACAGGTAGCCCCGGCATACCGCCTCCACCGTCCGGTGGTAGAGGCCGGCCCCCTGGTCAAATTCCGTCTCTCCGCAGGAGAGTTCCTGGAGGGTGAGGCCGGGCGGTCCCTCCCGCTGCAAGGCCTCCGCCATCCGGTCAAAGGTCTCCTGGATGCCCGCCGCGCCGCAGCCCTGTGGGGCGTACAGATCCAGCCCGAAGGTGAGGACGATCTTCCTCCCGTACAGCTCCTGCCACTGTCCGCTCTCCTGATCGTACCGCTCTCCCAGATAGTCCCGGAATCCCTCCGGTCCCCCCTGGCAGGCCCGGAGGGAGATGGCCGCCACCACCCCGTCTCTCCGGGCCCGCCTCATCTCCGGGTAGGCGCATTGGGCGTCGATCCCCTGCTCCTGCAGATAGTCCGCCATCCGCTCCCGGATCGTTCCAAACTCCATTGCTCTCCCCCGCTTTCCGTTTCTCTATCCGTAGGGGCGACCTTTATGGTCGCCCGCCAAACTGCTCCAGATTCCCCTCAGTCCCTTACCGCCAAAAGCCCCCACCAGTACACCAGCTCCTCCCCCAGGTAAACCGGCTGGGCGCTGCGTACCGTAAAGGTCTGGTTTCCCCAGGCAATATACCCGTCGCCCAGCTCATCCAGGGCCATGTCCGGTCCGCCCAGGCAGATCCAACGGTCCTGCCGCACCAGACCCAGAGGGGTGGGCCGCCGCTGGAAGAAATCCGCCCCCTTCTCCTGAACGGGCTGGAGGAAGGCCCGGCACGCCGTGCCCTCCTCCTGTCCCTGCCGGTAGAGGGTGACGGTCTGACCATATCTGGATAAAATCTGTCTCCAGCGGTCGGTCATCCCTCCACCCCCCGAAACAGAAATCCCCGGTCCATCAAATAGGGCCCCAGCACCGTCTCGCCCTGGAGCCGGAGGGCGGCGGAGCGCTCCCGACCCTGAACGCAGTCTGCCTCTCGGATGGTGACGCTTCCGGCGGTAAACTCGGTCCCACCGCCATACTGGCCTCCGGCCAGCCCTGCCAAGGCCACCCAGGCGCACCCCAGTACGAAGGCCGAACCGCAGTCCTCCGGCGTCACTCCCTCCCTCAGCCGTCCGGTCATCTCCTCTGCCGCAATACGGCACAGGGCCTCCAGCGCCGGACCCTGGCTGTCGTCCACATGGCCCAGACTCTGGGCCATCGCCATGATCTCCTCCATCATTTCAGCTTCAGCACCTTGGCGGCGTCGGTAAACAGCTTGGCGAAGCCGGAGATGCTGGTGATGGCGGCCCGCTCCAGCTGGCGGTCGATGAGCTTGTCATACTCCACCATCACATCGGAACCCTGCACCATCTCCAGAGCGTAGTTCTTGTCCAGGCCGATGAGTTTACCGCTCTCCAGGGCAGAGGTACGCAGCAGGGTGGCCCCCAGGGGGGTGGCCAGCTTGCCGGTACCCTGGAAGTTGAGGCCGGTAAGGGGATTCTGGAACTCATCCATCTTGAGCAGCTGGCGCATCATATCGCCGGATACCAGCAGGGTGTTCATCTCGTAGGGGTCAAACTGGGCCCAGAAGTCCACCAGATCGTCGTAGGTCAGGGTGCCGGCGGAGCCGCCGATGGGGTCGGAGCCCACGGTATACTCCTTGGCGGGGTTCTTGTTGCCGTCGCCGTGGAGAAGTACATCAATGGCATCCTCCAGGTGCATCCGGTTGATATGGGCGCCGATCTGCCGCAGGGTGACGGAGAACAGGTCCAGTTTCTGATAGCGGATGGCCTCGTAGGAGGCCACCAGCATCCGGCCCCGCTTGTGGAGCTTGACCAGGTTCTCCTGGGTCTTGACCTGGGTCTGGGGGATGGCCGCGCCCTCCTCCACATGGCGCAGGGCCTTCTGGTCATCCTCAGGCACCGATGCAATGGAGCGGTAGTCCATGCCGTCGAAGCGGGTGACGGCGGCGGTGATGTGGGGCAGCAGGTCAGCCTCCTCCATGCCCTGGCGCACCGACCGGGCGATGTACTCGGGGAAGAGGACGGCGGACTGGCTGGTGGAGAAGAATTTTTCCACCACGTCGCTGCCAGCACCCTTCACCTTGATGTCAAATCGCTTGAGCTGACGCTGATAGGCGTCCAGGCCCTCCAGAGGAGTGCCCTTGTACTGCTCGGAAGGGTCCTCCCGCTCCAGCACCTGGGTAAAAGTGCGGCCCGCCTCGTTGTACATACCCTTTTCCAGTCTCAGATTGTCAAACCGATAGCTCATATTCCCATCCTCCCTTTCTTACAGACAGATCACGGCCGCGTCAGTCTCCACGCGCACCACCAGGTACTCCACACCGGCGGAGTCATCCTTCTTCACGCCGCCGGAACCGTCGGCGGACAGCTTGCACCAGCCGGCGGTAATGCTGCCGCCGCTGGTAGGCACCTTTACCAGTCCGCCCAGCTGGACGGCGGCATAGCCGTTCTCGGCAGACAGAGCCACACCGCAGAACTTCTCGCTTGCGGAACAGGCACCCACCGTACCATCCTCCGTTACCTTGACTACCTGACCGGCGGACACACCTTCGCCGCAGGCAAAGGTAGCCACCACTTCGCCGATACCTTCAAAGGAAATCTTGCTGCTCATTTTTTTGCTCCTTTCTTTTCGTAGGGGCGGCCTTTACACCGCTCTCAGATCAAAAATGCCCCGTCCCGTCCCTCTGCCGGGACCTGCCGCTCCCAGGCGGGCAGTTGGGTCTCCACGCCCCAGGCCTTGTCCACCTGGACCTCAAAGGCCTTCTTCAGCGCGTCCAGTTCGGGCTCCTCCAGCTTCCGAACGATGCCCTTCAGCGTCTCCTGCTCCAGGGCCAGCCCGGCCACGCCGCCCAGGCGTACCACCTCGTCCTTGAGCTGCTGGAGGTACTTGCGCCCCAGGGCGGCCTCCCGCTCCAGCCGTTCCATGTCCTGCCTCATGCTTTTCATCACCCCCGCGTTTTTCTGGGCCGGCACCGCCACAAAGGACCACTCGTAGGCGTCGGTGGCGTGGACCAGATCGGCCCAGCACAGCTTGCCGCCGTATTCTCTGCCCTTCTCATGGGCACACCGGCTTCTGTCATGGATGTTCTCTCCGCAGATGGAGCATTTGGCCTCCTCCACCGCGCAGCCCACGCTCACCTCCTTTTTGATGCCGCCCTCGATCTCCGCGATCAGGTCCTTGTTGCTCTCGGTGCGCAGCATATAGGCATAGCCTTTCAGGTAACACAGAGCATCCCCCGCCGCCGTGCGGACGCTCTCATCCCGCACCAGCTCGGTGCGATAGATGCGTGCGGTCTGGCCCACGGCGCTCCACTGGTGATCGAAGATGCCGCTCTTTCCCACAAAGAGGGGGGCCAGCTCCTCCAGGGTCTCCGCCGGGAACCGCTCCCCGTCCCGGTCAACCTCGTTGTCGCACAGCCGCACAGCGAAGGTGTATACCTCCTCCTCCGTCAGCTTCTTGCGGCTCATGGCGTTGATGAGCCCCAGCTCGGTCTGGTCCAGGGCGGCGCTCTGGTCCACCCCAGCCTGCTTGTTGATGTTCATACCGTCTCTCCCTTCTCTCTGGCCTCATTGTCCATCTCCACGGTTCTGGCCTGCTGCCAGTAGAGCTGAGCTCTGGCCTCCTCCACCAGGTCCTGGAGGTTCACGTCCGCCCAGTCCACACTTACCTGAGGCCGGTAGCCGTGGAGGGTGAGCCATAATTCACAGATCCGCTCCACCACCGGCTCCAGCCCCCGGCGAATGGCGGTGATCTCACTGGTCATCATATCTGCCTGCTGGGTACTCATCCGCTCGGTGGAGGACCAGGACAATCCCAGCAGGAAGGGCGGGATGCCGGTGCGGGACACCAGCTGCTCCAGGATCTGCCGCACCGGCACCTCGCTGTCCAGCACCTGGTTGTCAGCGCCGATGACTTTGATGTCCACATCGCCCACCGCCACAAAATCCCGGACATTGCCGTGCTTGCCCGCCTGCATGGCGGCGGACCACTCCCGGGCGATCTGGCGGCTGCGCTCCTGCACCATGCTCTGATCCAGAGGATTGTCCCCCGGCTTGTATACCACCGCGAAGCGGACATTGCCCATCCGTTCCCAGTTCATGCCGATGGCCTGATAAATTTTGAGTAAAATTTCAGTCAGGAAGGGCATGGACCGCAACAAACTCACCCCGTAGGGGCTGTCCGTTTCAGGCTGAAAGGGGGTGAAGAGGAGCAGCTCCTGCCGGGGCAGTTCCCGCATGGTACCGTCGGTCCCCCGGCCCCAGATGGCAAACTCCATGGGGGTGGCCCCCTCCTTGATTTCAATGTCAGCCACATTGCCGCAGAGCAGAGCGGCAATGTCCCGCCGCCTGCGGTCGGGCACGATCTCCCCCACCGCCCGGCCGCAGGTAAGCATGGAGTCCAGATAGCAGTCCAGGAAGGACTGGATGCCCCGCTGGCCCCGTCCGGTGTCCACGTGCTGTAAAAACCACTCCAGCTCCTCCTGAGCCCGTTTGTCTCCGCACTCCACCTTTACCCCGCCCGCCAGCCGGATCAGCTTCCAGATAGCGGCGTCCACAATGGGCACCGCCTCCCGAATGCTGCGGTAGAGGGCAATCTCTCCCTGCTGCAGGGGCACATAGCCGTCCAATACCCCGAAGGGGTGCCTGCCGCCCTCCCGGATCTGAACAGCCAGTCCGCCGCTCTCCGGCCCACTTTTCTTATGGAACAGTCCCATAACCACACTCCTTCATTCCGGTTTTTGTAGGGGCGGCCTTTATGGCCGCCCGCTTTCATCCTCTCAAAACCGCCCCCGCTCCACGCACAGCCCACCGAAAAATCCGCTCTCGCCTCCCGCCGCCACCGTGGCGGCGAAATACCGGATATCGTCCATGGCGTGGTCGTGGACCTTCTGTACCCGGTCCCCCACCGCCTTCTCATCCCAGCAATAGAGGGAAAATTCCCGGATGGCATCGGCGCAGGGAGCGCAGATTACCAACTTACCCTGCCGTAACAGATCGGCGGTGATGCGGATACCGGCCAGCACATCGTTGTTGGCCTTTTCTACCCGCCAGCCCTGCCGCCGCAGCAGCTCGATAAAGCTGGCGGCGGAGGGGTCGATCACCACCCGCCGGATGGTCCTCCCTCCCGCCAGCTGCTCCAAGTCACGGGCATACTCTCCGTCAGTTTTCTGCCTGCCCTCCCGCCGAGAGTCGTAGTAAAACTCCTTCACCCGGTACCATATCCCCTTCTGGAGCCCCCAGAGGCCGAAGGAAGAGGGATTTACCGTCCCGTAGTCGCAGGAGATGCACCACTGTTCCATCGCACCCTGGGGCACAGGCTTCACATAGCTCTCGTCAAAAAAGTCGTACACCCGTCCCTCTGCCGCCGCCCACTCTCCCAGTACGAACCGCCGGTAGAAGGTCCCGCTGAAGTTGCGGGTATACCGCCGGATGACCCTGGGGGAGAGGGCCGGGTTGTCCTGCATGGTAAAGTGGAGGTAGAGGGCATTGTGTTCCTCCTTCTTCTGGATCCACTCCTTGTAGAACCAGTGCTCCGGCCCCTCCGGGTTGCAGGAAAACCACATCCGGCTCCCCTCCACCGAACACCGGGCGCAGGCCTGCTCCACAAAGGACCGGGGCATCAGGGCCACCTCGTCCAACAGCACCCCCGCCAGGGTGATGCCCTGGATCAGGGCAGCGCTGCCCTCGTCCTTGCCGCCGAAGAGGTAGAAGGTATTCTCCCGCCCGCCGAAGCGGACGGTAAGCAGATTTTTGGATACCTTCTCCTCCCACTGAAAGCCCAGCTCCTTCAGTACCGGCAGCAGAGAGCCCAGCAGATTGCGCCGCAATCCGGTGACCGTCTTGCCGCACAGGCCGAAGGCCTGACCATGGAAGGTCCGCATGGCCCAGCAGAAGAAGGACAGACCCATGCACATGGTCTTGCCGCTGCGCACCGCCCCGTCGCAGATCAAGGCTTCCCTGTCCCGTACCGCCGGGTCACACCACCAGATAAGCACCTGCTTCTGCTTGGGGGAAAACGTCCGAAACTTCATCTCTCCTCCTCAGCCTTCCGTTCCCATGCCTGAAAGAATTCCGCAACCTGCTGTTCCTCCTGACCTCCGGCCAGTTCCACCAGCAGTTTGAGTACCGTTAGTCGATCCACCAACTGAATTTCCACAGCTCCTTTGTCGGTACGTTTGAATCCGGTGAGCGCCGTCAAGTCCAGGCTGTCGATCTCCCCAACTTCTCCTTCTTCTAAAAAGGCCAGCTTGACCGCGTCGTTTGCTTTGCACCTGGCCAATTTTTCTATTTGCTTCAACAGCCTGCCCCTCTCACTTTCCACCGCACTCACTCCTCACCCTTGGCGTCCCAGGGCCAAAAGTTGGATGTTTACGTACACCGAAGGAGAAAAAAAGTCAAAAAAAATTTGGGACCGCTCCCTTCATCCCGGAGCAGTCCCAAATTTTGCTTTATTTACTTGTCTGTGTCACCGGATCAGTCGTCCCGGTCGGCATCCCAGTCGATGATCACACCGGTAACCGCGTTGATGTCGCAGTCGTACTCCATGTTGCCGTTGCGCATCTTAATCTCGTACACATACCGGCCATCGTCCCGGTCCAGCTTGCACTTGACCACGGTGGTACCGGCAGGCGCTTTGGCCAAGGCGATCTGCTTGGCCTTGGACTCGCTGATCAGGTCGTCCTGGGTGGCGGTGCCGCTGCTGCCGCTACCCTTCAGGGAGAAGTCATCCCACTCCCGATCATAGGAGAGCACCGCGCCGCTCACCGCGTCAATATCGTAGTCGTACTCAGTATTGCCGGCATAGAACTCTACCTCGTAGTACACCCGGCCATCATCCCAATCCAGTCCAGCCTTCACAAAGATAGCCTCGCTGGCCTTCACGCCTGCATGATTGAGGGCCGCGCTCTTGGCCTTTTCCACCGTAATATAATTGGATGCGCCGGGGGTGGAGGCGATATACTGGTCCTGAGTGGTAAGCACGGCGGTATAGGTAGCGGAATCGTAATCCACCTTCAGGCCGGCGGCCTCGCAGATGGCCCGGACAGGGGCATAGGTGGTGCCGTTGTAGGAGAAGAGGGGCACCTTGTTTCCATCGGCATCCCTGGGTTGGAACCGCGCACCGTTCAGGGTCACCTGAATGTCGTCTTCCACTTTAATGGTTCTGGTAGCCGCCATCGCGGTCATTCCCAATCCCACTGCCAAAGCTACAACCAGCATACCGGACACAAAACCTGTTCCAAATCCTCTTTTCATGTGAAACACTCCTTTACAATGAAATTTTTGATTTCCTTCATGGGCCTCACCGGCCCTTCTGCCTATACAATGGGGCAGGCCGCCCAAATATTGCACAGAATCTGAAAGTTTTTTATTTTTTATTTTTCCGCGAAAAAATCTTGACTTTTTCCAAATATCTTATATAATAATAGGGCTTGTTTGTGACAAGCCATCCTTGCTCCCGCAGAGGGCGGGGGCCATATGTCCATAAGGAGGTGCAAAGAAAATGGCAAAACTCAGCGGTAACTACGAGGTGGTCTACATCCTCAATCCCAACCTGGGCGAGGAGGCCACTGCTGCCATGGTGCAGAAGTTCAAGACTCTGGTGGAGCAGAACGGCACCCTGGCTGAGGTCGACGAGTGGGGCAAGCGCCACCTGGCCTATCCCATCAATGACCTGACCGAGGGCTACTATGTGCTGATGACTTTCGAGTCCAAGCCCGAGTTCCCCCGTGAGCTGGATCGTATCCTGCGGATCACTGACGGTGTGATGCGCTCCCTGATCGTCTGCAAGGACGAGTAAGAGAGGAGAGGCTTCATGCTGAACCGTATTATTCTCATGGGCCGTCTGACCCGTGACCCTGAACTCCGGCACACTCAGACCGGGACGGCCGTGGCCTCCTTCTCTCTGGCTGTGGACCGGGACTTTAAGGACAAGACCACCGGCGAAAAGGCCACCGATTTCATTGATATCGTGGCCTGGCGTCAGACGGCGGAATTTGTCTCCCGTTTTCTCACCAAGGGCCGTATGGCCGTGGTGGAGGGCCGGCTCCAGCTGCGTGACTGGACCGACCGGGACGGCAACAAGCGCCGCACTGCCGAGGTGGTGGCCGACAACGTGTATTTTGGCGACTCCAAGCGGGACGCCGAGGGCGGCGGATATAGCGCGCCCTCCGGCGGCTACGGCACGCCCGGCGGCTATGCGCCCCCCGCGGCCCCTGTTGGCGGCGGCTATTCCGCCCCTGCCGGCGGCGACCAGTTTGCCGAACTCACCGAGGATGACGGCGAATTGCCCTTCTAAACCGAACACAGCGGCGGATGCCGCATCATAAAACAAGCCGGACTATAGGCCCGGAACAAGGGAGGTTTTCCAGTTATGGCTATGGATAGAGAGCGCCCCCGCGGCCGTAAGCGCCGCAAGGTCTGCACCTTCTGTGTGGACAAGGTGGAGCACATCGACTATAAGGACGCCGTGAAGCTGCGTCGGTTCCTGTCCGAGCGGAGCAAGATTCTGCCCCGCCGCACCACCGGCACCTGCGCCATGCATCAGCGTCAGCTCACTGAGGCCATCAAGCGTGCTCGTCAGATCGCGCTGCTGCCCTTCGTGACCGACTAATAGCGTCATTGAACAGCCGGGCCAATGGCCCGGCTGTTTCTTTTTGCTCTGACCATTCTCCAGCATCCCTGTAGGGGCCGATGCCCACATCGCCCCCTCTCTTCCGCCCCGAAACACCTTGACAGCCCGTCCCGGTTGTCATAGAATATTCCCGATGCAAACATCCCGGTGTTTTGTCAAAACCGGAGGTATTACATACAAATCAGACGAAGGAGAACAGACCTGTGATCGAACTGAAACACTTATCCAAGGTCTTTCCCACGGCGGACGGGGACTTTGAGGCCCTGTCGGATATCAACCTGACCATTGGGGACGGGGATATCTTTGGTATCGTCGGCATGAGCGGCGCGGGTAAATCCACCCTGGTGCGCTGCATCAACCTGCTGGAGCGGCCCACCCAGGGAGAGGTCCTCATCGACGGGGAGAACCTGATGGAGCTCTCCCCCGCCCGTCTGCGCCAGACCCGCCGGTCCATCAGCATGATTTTCCAGCAGTTCAACCTGCTGATGCAGCGGACCTGCCTGAAGAACATCTGCTTCCCCATGGAGATCGCCGGCGTCCCGGCTTCGGAGGCCAAAAAGCGTGCTCTGGAGTACCTGGACATCGTGGGCCTGCCCGACAAGGCCAACGCCTACCCCGCCCAGCTGTCCGGCGGCCAGAAGCAGCGCATCGCCATCGCCCGTGCTCTGGCCTCCAACCCCAAGATGCTGCTGTGTGACGAGGCCACTTCCGCTCTGGACCCCACCACCACCCGCTCTATCCTGAAGCTGATCCAGGACATCAATCAGCGTCTTGGCATCACCGTGGTGGTCATCACCCACGAGATGGCGGTGGTGGAGGAGATCTGCACCCACGTGGCCATTCTGGACCACGGGCATATGGTGGAGACCGGCACGGTGGAGGAGGTTTTCTCCAACCCCAAGACCGAGGCAGGCCGCAAGCTGGTATTCCCCGAGGGGGCCCATATCGACCAGTTCCCCGTGGCCAATGTGGTGCGGGTGGTGTTCAACGGCGGCTCCTCCTACGAGCCTCTCATCGCCTCCCTGGCCATCGACTGCGGGGTCAAGGTCAACATTCTGGGTGCCGATACCCGCAATGTGAACGGCAAAGCCTTTGGCTCCATGCTGCTGGGCCTGCCGGAGGACAAAACCGAGGCCTCCAAGGCCATGAATTATCTCCGCGCCCAGAAGGACGTGACTGTGGAGGAGGTGCCCGACTATCATGGATAAGTTTCTGAACCAAATGATGGCCGCCCTTACCGAGCCCGCCATGCAGCAGGAGATGCTCTATGGCATCTGGGAAACCATTTACTCCACCGTGCTGGCCACTGTGCTGGCTTGTCTGCTGGGCCTGATCCTAGGTGTGATCCTGGTGGCCGGCGAAAAGGACGGCGTGCGCCCCCTGCCCGGCCCCCTGATGAAGTTTATCAACATCGTCATCAATATTCTTCGCTCAGTCCCCTTCCTCATTCTGATGATGATGCTCCTGCCCGTGTTCAAGCCCATCATCGGTACCACCATCGGCACCCCTGCCGCCATCCTGCCTCTGGTGGCCGCCGCCGCTCCCTTTGTGGCCCGACTGGTGGAGACCTCCCTGCGAGAGGTGGACAAGGGTGTCATCGAAGCCGCTCAGTCCATGGGCTGTACCCCTTTCCAAATTATCTGGAAGGTGATCCTGCCCGAAAGCAAGCCCGGTCTGGTAGCCGGCTTTGTCACTGCTCTCATTACCATCCTGGGCTACGGCTCCATGGCTGGCTTTATCGGCGGCGGCGGACTGGGTAAAATCGCCATTAACTATGGCTATAACAAGTATAACTACGGTGTTATGTTTGTGGCAGTGGTCCTCATCGTCATTCTGGTCCAGGTCTTCCAGACCATCGGCACCAAGATTGCCGTCGGCCTGGACCACCGCATCACCGACAAGGGCGGCAAAAAACGCCGCTCCAAATCGGTCTCCCATAAAATTGATGCAGAAAAGCGGGAGCCCAACGGCCTGCTGTAAATTTGTGATATCCGGCAAACTATTTGGTTTGCCGGATATTTTTTTAGTCAATGTGACCGCTTGACAGCAACGGCTCTCAGTTGTAAACTAATTGCAACCCAGTGAGAACTGAATACGCCCCTCAAACGCAATGAAGAGAAGAGTAGCCAGAAAGATACGGCACAGAGAGCCCGGTATGGTGGGAACGGGTACGGAAGGTTTTGGTGAAGATGGTCTCGGAGCGGCGCACCGACTACCGCAAGGTATAGGCTGCGACGGGTGCGCCCGTCAGCGCGCAGGAGTATGGCTGTACTCCATAAGGCCCCTGTCGCGAGGCAGTGGTGAAGCAAGGTGGTACCACGAAGCGGAAAGCTCTCGTCCTTGAATTTGTTTCAAGGGCGTTTTTTTGTACTCAAATTTGGGCAGCACTTCAAGAAACGAAAAGGAGAAATGTACCATGAAGAAGTTTGTCTCTCTGCTCCTGACCGGCGCTCTGTCCTTTGGCCTGCTGGCTGGCTGCGGCGGCGGCACCGCCAACACCCCCGCCGGCAACTCCCAGACCCCCGGCGCCGAGAACAGCGCCTCTCTGGAGGGCACCGTCATCAAGGTGGCCGCTTCCCCCACCCCTCACGCTGAGATCCTGAAGGTCGCCAAGGAGGTCCTGGCTGAGCAGGGCATTACCCTGGAGATCCAGGAGTTCACTGATTACATCCAGCCCAACATGGTTACCGAGGACGGCCAGGTGGACGCCAACTA
The DNA here is from genome assembly GCF_037572415.1 of Flavonifractor porci. NCBI lineage: Bacteria > Bacillati > Bacillota > Clostridia > Eubacteriales > Oscillospiraceae > Flavonifractor > Flavonifractor porci. Next base: position 28,303 of record NZ_JBBHLB010000010.1, on the reverse strand, counting down.
CTTCCAGCACATTACCTACCTGAACGACTTCAACACTGAGAACGGCACCCATCTGGTAAGCGTGGCTGACCTGCACTATGAGCCCTTCGGCATCTATGCCGGCAAGACCGTCTCTCTGGCCGACCTGCCTGACGGCGCTGTCATTGGTGTACCCAACGATCCCACCAATGAGGGCCGCGCTCTGCTCCTGCTCCAGCAGGAGGGCCTGATCACCCTGAAGGAAGGCGTGGGTCTCACCGCCACCAAGCTGGACATCGCCGAGAATCCCAAGAACCTGGACATCCAGGAGCTGGAGGCCGCTCAGCTGCCCCGTTCTCTGGACAGCCTGGATCTGGCCGTTATCAACGGCAACTACGCTCTGCAGGCCGGTCTGAACGCCGCCGACGCTCTGGCTGTGGAGTCCACCGACGGCGAGGCCGCTCAGGCTTACGTCAACGTGCTGGCTGTTAAGGAGGGCAAGGAGAACGATCCCGCCATCCAGGCCCTGGTGGCCGCTCTGAAGAGCGATGAGGTCAAGACCTTTATGGAAGAGACCTGGCCCGGCGCCGTCGTTCCCATGTTCTGATTTTCTAAACATCAAAACAAGGCCCGCCATCTGGCGGGCCTTGTTTATTGTCCAAAATTCCTATTGAATTCATAGGATTTATATGGTATGCTGATAACAACCTAAAAAATCACCCAGGAGGATATATACTATGAAGATCGCCCATACCATTCCTGAATTGATCGGTAATACCCCCCTGCTCCACCTGGAGCGCTTTGCCCCTGACAGCATCGTTTGGGGCAAGCTGGAGAGCTTTAATCCCCTGTCCTCTGCCAAGGACCGGGCCGGCCTGTATATGATCCGGGCCGCTGAGGAGGCCGGCCTGCTGAAGCCTGGTGCTACTATTGTAGAGCCCACCAGCGGCAATACCGGTGTGGCCCTGGCCTATATTGGCCGTCAGCGTGGCTATCGGGTGGTGCTCACCATGCCTGAGACCATGAGCCAGGAGCGCCGCTCCCTGCTGTCCGCCCTGGGGGCGGAACTGGTGCTCACTGAGGGAGCCCGCGGCATGAGCGGTGCCATTGCCAAGGCCAAGGAGCTGCTGGAGGCCGATCCCTCCGCCTGGATGCCCGACCAGTTCAATAACCCCGCCAACGCCCAGGCCCATTATGAGACCACCGGCCCGGAGATCTGGCGGGATACCGACGGCACAGTGGACGTACTGGTGTCCGGCGTAGGCTCGGGCGGCACCATCACCGGCGCGGGCCGCTTCCTGAAGGAGCAGAACCCCAACATTAAGGTAGTGGCGGTAGAGCCCGCTGAGTCCCCCGTCCTGTCCGGCGGCCAGCCCGGCCCTCATAAGATCCAGGGCATCGGCGCAGGCTTTGTTCCCGGCACCCTGGATCGGAGTGTGGTGGATGAGGTTCTTACCGTCCCCAGTGCGGAGGCCATTGTCGCCGCCAAGGAGCTGGCCCGGGCAGAGGGCGTCCTGGTGGGCATCTCCTCCGGCGCCGCCGCCTGGGCGGCTCGGGCGCTTTCCAAGCGGCCTGACTTCCAGGGCAAGACCATCGTGACCGTTCTGCCCGACACCGGCGAGCGCTACCTCTCCACCGGTATCTACGCATAACCAAATCAAACGTGCCCCCAAAGGCCGTGATATGCTCCCTCCACGAGAGGCAGCGTTTTATTTCGCTGTCTCTCATGGAGGGAGCATTGTTATGCCACAAAATCAAAAACCGAGCAGTTTCTTCTCCGTCGGCGCACTACTTATTCCGCCAGGTGGAAGAAATCCTCCAGCCGGTTGGATTTATCAAAAAGATTGTTATACAGCAGTACCTTATAGGCCTGGATGGTCTTATCCAACTGGTCGGGCAGCGTTTCGTTCTCCCCGTACCAGTTGCCTTCCCCATCCCGCACACCCACGGTATTGATGACCGGGGCGGCCTCCCACAGCCGGGACAAAAACTTCTGGTAGCCGGTCATGGGCAGGTTGGCGGTATCCATCAGCAGGGCGGACAGGTAGTTAAGGGAGAGCTCCACCCCATCCGCCTCCGGGATATCGTAGTTGGCCCACAGCACAAAGGGTACCATCTGCTTTTTCTGAGCCAGAGCGGTATCCGGGTTCTCCCCCAGCACGTCGGTGTAGAAGTTGGTGGCCACCTGGGGCTGGTGGTCCCCAAAGAGGAGGATCATGGTGGGCTCCTCCACCCGGGAGAAGTAGTCGATCAGGTATTCGAAGGCCTGGTCGCTCTGGTAGATGAGGGACAGGTACTGGTTCACCGTCTGAAATCTGCCCTCCAGGCTGCCGGTGAGCCACACCTCCCGGGGCAGGTTGTCCCAGGACAACTGATAGCCGCTGTGGTTCTGCATGGTGACGTTGAAGAGGAACAGGGGCTCCCCCGCCTCCTTCTCCTCATACAGCCGGATCAGATTCTCATAGTCACACTGATCGGTGACATATCCGGATTTCTCATCTCCCCGCATATAGGTACGGTTCTGGAAGTCTCTTTCAAAATATACCTCGTCAAAGCCGAAGTTCTTATATACCGAGGGGCGATTCCAGCCAGAGGACCGGTAAGGATGGGCAGCAATGGTGTGGTAGCCCAGGTCGGACATCTGGCCCACCAGGGTAGGGTCCCCGTCAGAGACGTACATCTGATAGGGTACCGTACCGGCGGGCAGATAGGCGGTGGTATTGCCGGTGAGGAACTCATACTCCGAGTTGGCCGTGGTGCCGCCAAACACCGAGGAATAGGCATAGCCCTTGATGGTATCCTCTGTCAGTGCGCGAATAAAGGGCATGGGGTCCTGGTTGGTCTCCACCCCCGGCAGCACACTCAGGTCGGAAAAGGACTCATTCATAATGACAATGACGTTCACCGGCCGCACCGTGCCGTCCGGGTCCACTACCGTCACAGACAGATCGTCGCTGACATTTTCCGTCCCCAGATCGTTTAAGGTCTGCTGGGAGTAGGTGTCCGGTTTGTCCACCTTCATGTACTTCATGCACACGGCAAAGTTGAGGAAGAGGCCGTTGCCCCGGGTGGTCCACATAGAGGGTTCGATCCCCAGTTTCTCCACCATACTGGTGCCGAAAAACACCGACAGGAACACCGCGGCCGCTCCCGCCGAGGCTCCGAACACCTTCCATGAGAACTTTTTCCGGGGCTCGTTGGGCAGTACCTTCATGGCCAGGATCACCGCGATCATTATGATCAGGGTCACCCACTGCCGCTGGGACAGGGAATAGTTATAGTTGCCCGCCACGTTGGCAGCGGTACCCAGGGTGAGGAAATCTCCCGGGAACAGCGTACGGCCACGGAATGCAATGAGGTAGTGGTTGGCGCAGCCGAAGCCCCAGGCGATGCCCAGGCCCAGCTTTACCGCGCCGCTGCGCCGGCCCCGGAGGAAGTAGAAGATCAGCTCACCAAAGTAGTACCACACCAGATTCAGCAGGATCTGGGCGGGGGTAAAGTCCTTCCAAGGATCGTTATAATTCAGATACTCCACCATGGTGAAGGAGATCAGGGGCACCACGATCAGCAGGACCATGGTAGTCCACCAGTATTGCCGGGGACTCATGGTCAGCTTGGGCCACTTCAGCCGGAACCGCCGCTTTTGAGGCGTCTGGGGCTCCAGTACCTCCGGCGCCTCAGGCGTTTCAGTAATGTTGCTCATATCATTACGCTGCCTTTACCAAAAATTCATGGTTCCCATTTTATCACAAAAGAGCGAAAGCGCAACGCGCTTTCGCTCTTTTTAACAGATTCTTCATTCAACTATATGTTCTCTTAAAAATCTCTGTGAAAAGCGGATGAATTGTTCCAACGCCGGGTCGTACCGGGGGTCCTTCTTATACACCAGATAAACCGTACGCTGAATAGCCGGGTCAAGCGTCATCGCTACCACATCCGGATAGTGATAATATTCCGTGGTGGTCCGTGTGCAAAAGCTGACGCCCATATTCTTATTGACCAGCGCCAGGCAGGAGTCGATCTGACTGCACACATTCTGCACCTGGCACTGGATCCCCAGGCTGGCCAAATGGGACAGAATGATCCCCGAGAGATTGAAATCCTGATTGGGAGTGATCAGCACCTGGTCCGCTAACTGCTTGAGATCCAGGCTCTTTTGACGGGACAACGGATTGTCCATATGGACCACCGCGCACACCTCTGACTGGATCAGCGGCAGACTGCTCATCTGTCCCATGGAGGGCTCCGACGGATTGATGATGGCAAATGCAACATCAATCTCATTTTGTTCCAACGCATGAAGCAGTTCCACGCTGCCCCGCTCCTGCAGGGACAGCGTGATATTGGGATTCCAGCTGTGGAAGGCATGAACCAGCTCGGGAATCCTCAGGGAACACATAATGGGCAGCGCACCAATCCGCACCCGCCCATCGCGGTTGGCGGCATAATCCTCCATCAACTCCCCCAATGCCTGCATATCATTCAGGATCCGCCGGGCATACCGGACAAACGCCTTCCCCGCTTCGGTCAAATAAACCCGTTTTCTGATCCTGGAAAATAGCGGTACACCCAATTCCCGTTCCAGATGAATGATCTGGTTGGACAAAGAGGGCTGGGAGAGATGCAGCTTTTCCGCCGCCCGGGTAATGTTGCCGCACTCCGCCACAGTGACCACATAAAGCAGCTGGCTCCGTTCCATCGTCTTTCCCCCTCCCAACTCCTTTGAGTATAGGCGTTCCCCTATCCACTGTCAATGGTCCACCCCAAATTTAATAGTTATTAGCTATCAATATAATAGTTATTATGATTTTTACAAATGTTATTTCCAATGATATAGTTGGTTCATCCAAGGTATTCAACGAAAACAGGAGGCATTTTTATGAAAAATATGCAAAACTATGACGTCATTGTGGTGGGTGGCGGCGCCGCAGGCGTTGCCGCCGCCGTGGGCGCCGTCCAGGCCGGGGCCAGCTGCCTGCTGGTGGAGCGCAACGGCAGTTTGGGCGGACAGGCCACCAATGCCAACGTGGCGTCCTACTGCGGTTTTTTCACCCACAGCGATCCGCCCCAGCAGATCGTCAAGGGCGTGGGACAGCAGGTACTGGACCTGTTGGCCCAGCTGGGCGCTTATGACGGCTACAAGCTCTCCTCCGTCAACAATGCCATCGTGACCCTGGATGAAGAGGCACTGAAGTACGCGCTGGACCTGCTGGTCCAGAAGCATCCCTCTCTGAAGCTCCTGCTCCACTGCAGACTGATCGGGGCACAGACTGATCCCGAGACCGGCGTCATCCGCTCCATTCGTTGTGTGGATGACGAGGGTGCCTACGAGTTTTACAGCAAAGCCTTTGTGGATGCCAGTGGAGACGGCAATCTGGCCCATCTGGCCGGGGCGGAATGCCGTTTTGGCGACGGCAGGGGAGGCGGCTATTTCTCCACCAAAATGATGCGGATCGACCATGTGGGGCCGGAGGCAAAATTTGCTCCCGCGATTTTGGAGAAGGCCCTTCAGCGAGCCAAGGCGGACGGGCTGTCCCACCTGACCAAGGAGTCCGGCATCGTCTTTCGCACCGCGCCGGACACCGCCTACGCCATTCTGCCCAGCGTAATTGTCCCCGCTCTGGATGCCGAGACCCTGACCGCCTGTGAACAGAACACCCGGGCCCAATGTCAGGAATACATCGCCGCCTTCCGCAAATACCTGCCCGGCATGGAGCACTGCCGGCTGGTCTCCTCCGGCTATAAGCTGGGGCTGCGGGATACCCGGCATTTGGTTGGCCAGTACACCCTTACCGGCCAGGATGTGCTGGAAGGCGTCAAACAGCCCGACGGCGTGGCTCGGGGGAGCTGGCCCTGCGAGATGCACACAGACATCAACAAGATCGCACAGTACCTGTGGGTTAAGGACGACGGCTACTATGATATTCCTCTCCGCTGTCTGAAATCCCGCAGTACAGCCAACCTGTGGGGCGCCGGCCGCCTGGTCAGCGCCGATCCGGTGGCCTTTGCTTCCGTCCGCGTCATGGGAACCGGATTTGCCACCGGCCACGCCGCCGGTGTGGCCGCCGCGCTGTCCGTGCTCCAGCCGGACGCGGGTACGGCGGAAATTCAGGCCGAACTGCGCCGTCAGGGCGCGTGTATATAACCCATTCTGAACAAGGAGGTATCTATCATGAAACGCACAGTCTCCATTGTAGCCGCACTGGCGTGTATCGCTGGCTTCCGCTTTTTGCCCGCCCCCGCCGGCATGACCAGCTCCGCCATGCAGGTGCTGGGCATCTTCATTGGCGCGCTGATCCTGTGGCTGACCCTCTCCATCGACTGGCCCAGTCTTCTGGCGCTGGCCGCCCTGGTCACGGTGCCCGAGCTTACCATGGGCAGTGTTCTGACCAACTCTCTGGGTAATTCCACTGTGGCATTCCTTCTGTTCACCTTCATGTGTACCTACGCCATCTCCAAAACTTCCTTCGTCAAGCGCTGCGCCATTCTGTTTATCAGCAGCCGCCTGGCCCGGAAAAGCCCCTGGGCCTTTTTCATTCTCTATTGCGCGTCCATTCTGGTCATCGGTCTGGTCATGTCCCCCTCGGTGGTATTTGTGATCTACCTACCCATCCTCAAAGCCATCTGCGAGGAACTGGATCTCCATGAAAACGACAAGCTGGCCAACGCCCTGATGCTGGGCCAGCTTTTCTCCTCCGCTATCTCTTGCGGCATGACGCCCATCGCCCACGTCTTTCCCATCATGGCTATGGGCTTCTATCAGAACGCCACCGGCACCGCCGTCAGCTACGCCCACTATATGGCCTTCGCCATGCCGGTGGGAGTGATCTGCTTTGTCATCATGATCCTTCTGTTCCGGTTCGTGCTGCGCCCGGATATGTCCTGCGTCTCCAGGCTGGATTTCCAGGCACTGAAGCAAAGCGTTACTCCGGCGGACCGCCGGGAAAAGGCCACCCTAACCATCTTTTTCCTGGTGGTAGCCATGTGGGTGCTGCCTGAATTTATTGAGCCGGCCCTGCCCACCGTGGCCAGCTTCCTGGATACCCAGGGAACCGCCTTCCCCCCGCTGGTGGGCGCAGTGGCCCTCTGCCTGCTCTCCGTGGACGGCGCTCCCCTGATGAACTTTAAGGAGGCCATGCAGAAGGGCGTGGAGTGGGGCAGCGTAATCATGGCCGGCGCCACGCTGGCGCTGGGCTCCGCCATGACCAACGCGGACATCGGTCTGACCGATTGGCTGAGCAGCGCCATTGCTCCCACACTCAGCGGACTGCCTGTCTGGCTGCTCATCCTGGTCTTTACCATCTGGGCCGCCGTCATGACCAATGTGGCCTCCAACATGGTTACCGTCACCGTGGTGTGCGCCGTGGCCATTCCCCTGTGCATGGCCAGCAACGGGGCGGTCAGCACCCCGGCCATCGCCATGATCATCGGTATGCTGGCCAGCTACGCCTTCGTTACCCCGCCCGCGCACCCCAATGTACCCCTGGCCATCGGCTCCGGATGGACCAAAACCGGCCAGGTCATCACCTACGGCACCATCCTGATGGTGGTCTCCATCATCGTCACCGTTCTTGTGGGCTATCCCATTGCCAGCGCTCTGATGGGCGCCTGATCCCCCCGACCCACAAAGCAAAACAGAGGACTCCGATCCTGTTAGGATCGGAGTCCTCTGTTTTCTGCGCGGTCCGTTAGCCCCAGGGGCGGCCCTTCCAGGGCGATCACCCGGTCACACAGGGCCACCGTCTCACGTTCATGGCTGGACAGCACCACCGGCAGCCCAAGCCCCCGCACCCGCTCCAGGATGCGGGCGGCCCTGGGGGCATCCACCCCCGCAAATGGCTCGTCCAGCAGGATGAGCCCGCCGCCGCAGGCCAGCGTTCGGGCCAGAGCCAGCCGCCTCCCCATACCGCCGGACAGGGCGGCCGGGTAGCGCTGTTCCTCCCCCTCCAGCTCCGCCAGGACCAGCCAGCGGGAGACCTCCCCCCGACGCTCCCGGGGCAGCACATCGGCAATGTGCTGCCCCACCGTCCGCCAGGGCATCAGCCGGTTCTCCTGGAAGAGGATCACCGGATTTGGCGGGGTGGCCACAGTCCCCTCCTCCACCGGCTGGAGTCCAGCCAGCACCCGCAGCAGGGTGGTCTTGCCGCAGCCGGAGGGACCGGACAGGGCGGTGATCCCCGTCTCCGGCAGATCCAGAGAAAAACGGTCCAATACTGTCTTTTCCCCAAAACAAACGGTAATATCTTTGACTGATATCACGTTTTACCCCCTCCCAGCCACCGGAACAGGATGCCCAGGGCGTATTCCAGCACAAAGCTCAACACGATGACCACCGCCGTCCAGGCGAACAGGTCGGGGGTCTCCAGGGTGATCTTGGCCCGGTAGAGCTGGGTGCCGATGGCCAGCTTGGGCTGACAGAGCACCTCGGCGGCCACCCCCGCTTTCCAGGCCAGGCCCAGACCAGTGGCGCAGCCGCTGACAAAGTAGGGCCGCACCGAGGGCAGGTACACCAGACGCAAGGTCTTGCCCTGGCCGAAGCGGTAGGCCCGGGCGGCCTCCAGCAGCAGGGGATCGGTCTGAGCCACGCCCTTACTGACGTTGCCCCACAGCACCGGCAGCACCATCAGGCCGGATACGATGGCGGGCACCCAGCCGGAGGATGGGGCCCACAGCAGCACCAGCACGATAAAGGAGGCCACCGGGATGGCCCGGATCACCTTGACCGCCGGGGTGAGCACCCAGTCCGCCCCCCGGAGGGCGGAGGTGGCCGCCGCCACCAGAGCCCCCGCCGCCGCGCCGACGGCAAAGCCCCCGAAGATACGGCCCAGGGTCACCGCCGCCGACTGCCAGAAGGCCCCCTGTCCCGCCAGGGCCCACAGCCGCTGGGCCACCAGCAGGGGATAGGGCAGCAGCAAAGCTCCGTGGCCGTTGGTCCTCACGTCCACCAAAAAGGCCGCAAGCTGCCAAACCCCCAGCCAGAAGGCCAGGGGTATGACAGCTCGCAGTAATTTGTTTTGTTTGAAATTACGGGATGTAGTAGAAGGCGTCATCGGGGATGGAACCTCCGATCGAAGTGGGGTCGGCGGCAAAGAGCACCTCATAGTAGCTGGAGATGGACTTCAGGTCCTCACCGGCGGTAAAGATCATGTTGGCCTGGGGGATGGCCGCGGTGGCAATAGCGGCCTTGGGCACGATGCCGTACTGCTCGATGAGCTGGCCGCCCTCCTCCGGGTTGTCTTTGATGTAGTTGATGGAGGCCTCATACTCCTGCAGGAAGGCCGCCACCGCCTCTGGGTGCTCCTGGGCAAATTCGGTGCGCACCACCACGCAGCCCATGGTGAAGGTACCGGAGGCTCCGGACTGGGTCCAGGCGTCGCTCAGGTCGATGGCGTCCCGTACATCACTGTTCTGCATCAGCACGGTGGTAGCGGCGGGCACGGGGAGCATACACAGGTCGATCTCACCGGAGGCCATCAGGGTGGTGACCTCCTCGCCGGTTTTCCACTGGATGTCCACATCGATATCCGGGTCCAGGCCGTTCTGGGTCAGCAGGTAGTCCAGCACATACTCGGTGTTGGTGCCCTGGTTGATGGCGTAAATGGTCTTGCCGGACAGGTCGGCCAGAGAGTTGACGGTATTGCCGTTCTCCAGAATGTGGAGCACGCCCAGAGTATTCAGGGCCAGCAGCTGCACGTTGCCGGTCTTGTTGTACAGATTGGCGGCCACGTTGGTGGGTAGAGCGGCCATATCCAGCTCACCGCTGTTCAGCTTGGGCACGATATCGGTGGAGGGATCGGAACCCATGGTCACATTGTAGTGGTTGACGGTCTTACCGGCGTCGTTGTCGGAGAGCAGCCTGGCGGCGCCCATACCGGTGGGGCCGTTGAGCAGGCCCAGGTTGATCTCGGTTCCCTCCAGAGCAGGGGTTTCAGACTGGGCGGGGGTGGTCTCCGCCACGGGGGTAGTCTCGGCGGGAGGGGTGCTCTCCGCCGGAGCGGGATTGGAAGCGCAGGCGGCAAGGCCCAACGCCAGGGCCACGGTCAGGCCCAGTGCAAGCAGTTTCTTCATGGTACCTCGTTCCTTTCTGGGCCGCATGAGCGTTTGTTCTCCATACGGTCCAGTTCAGTGTATCATGTCCCCGGAAAATGTCAACGGGCAAATTCCCCAATTCTGCCCGGGACGGACCGGGCAGTGCCCACCGGCATAGGATAAGGGGTGAAAAGGAGGTGTTTTCTATGAACCAACCCGCCTGTCAGAGAGCCCGGGACCAGGAGGCCCGGCAGCGGGCCGCCGCCATTCTGGCCCAGAGCCAGCCCATGGAGCCCGCCATGAAACGGTACGCCCATCCCATTCCCTGCTGGAGCGGCCCGGTTTGGTCCCCGCCCTCCGCCGGAGGAGAGGGGATGGACCGGGTGCTGGAGGAGCTGACCCGGCAGAACCAGCTGCTGATGGATCTGCTGGGAGCGGTCAATTCCCTCACCGCCGCCACTCTCAGCATCCGCAGCCGGCTTGTGGGAGAGGCGTAAGGTTTCAGGTTTCCTGTCAAAAAAACCGAAAACACGGAAACTTTTCCTTGTCTTATGCCGTCTAATTCGATATAATGCGGTCATTCTAGCGATAAAAGCAATACATAACGGCATATATTACCAAAGAAAGGCGTGGTGGCCATGGCCAAGCGGCTGATGAAAAAAGAGAAAATCCCTCTGTCTCCCGGACAGAAGGCGGCCAAGATTTTGTTTATTGTTCTGGCAGTAGTGGCGGCGCTGGTATTGGCCTTCATCGTTACCTTCAAGCTGCTGGCTCAGCCCCCCAAGATCGCGGAGGAGACGCCCCCGCCCAAGGAAAGCGAACATGTCTCTCTCCAGTCCCCCGACCCGGAGGAGAGTACCCAGCCCGCTCGTCAGCGAAAGGAGTACACCTATACCTTCCTGCTGTGCGCCAGCGACCAGGCCAGCGGCAACGTGGACACCATGATCGTGGCCACCTACGACACGGTAAACCAGACCATTGCCATGGTCTCCATCCCCCGGGACACCCTGATCGAGGGCGTCTCCAGCAAGGGAAAGCACTTCTATAAGCTGTGCAGTATGTACCCCTACAACGGCATCGACGCGCTGAAGGAAGAGGTCCAGAACATCGTGGGTTTCCCCATCGACTTCTATGTAAAGGTGAACACCCGGGGCTTTGTACGCCTGGTGGATGCGGTAGGCGGCGTCAACTTCAATGTGCCGGTGCATATGTCCTATGACGATCCCGACCAGGATCTGCACATCCACTTTGAACCCGGAATGCAGTATCTCACCGGATCTGACGCCCTGAAGGTGGTACGCTGCCGGAAAAACTCCGACGGTCCCGGTATCTATCCCCATAACATCTACGACGCTTATCCCGACGCAGATATCGGCCGTACCAGGACGCAGCGGGAACTCATTATGGCAGTTCTGAAGAAGGCCATCTCCCAGCCCCTCAACCTGCCCACCTACTACGATATCTTTATGGAGAACGTGGAGACCGACCTGAGTGTCACCGACCTGGCCTTTTTCGCCGACAAGGGCCTGTCCTTCAACTTCGACAATGTGACCGCCACCTCCCTGCCGGGGGACGGCACGGTACGCTACAAGGGCATAGACTGGTGCTACGAACTCTACCCGGAAAAGGTGCTGGAGATCGTCAACACCTCCGGGCTCAACCCCTACACCATCGACATCACCGCCGATATGCTGGACATTACCCAGAGCGGCACCGTCAAGCAGCCCGACTGATCACGCAAAAAAGGACGCCTCCCGGCGTCCTTTTTTGCGTTGCAAGTCTTACACAAATTCGTAATCCACGAACTTGTCCTCACCCTGCTTGTTGTCCTTGGTCTCTCCCACGAAGGTGCCCATCACATGGCAGTCGGGGCAGAAGCCAAACTCAGGCTCGGAGGCAAACTCCAGCTCATAGCGGTACTTCTTGCCGCACTGCGGGCACTCGTAAAAGAAATAGTAGGTTCCCCAGGTCATTTTAACTTCCTCCTCTTCTTCCTGTTACTTCCCCAGCAGACCCAGACGTTCCAAAATCAAAGCGGCCTGCTCCCGGGTCAGGGGAGCGCCGGGAGCGGTGCCGTCGAATACACCGGCATCCTTGGCCTTGTTCCAGGCCTCTCTGGCCCACTCGCTCACCGTCCGGGCGGAAATCTCCCCCTCACGGGCGGTGAAGGCCGCGTCAAACTGCTCCTGCGTCATCTCCGGTTCACCCCCCTTCAGCCGCGCTTTCACATCGGCGCGGAGGGTGTCCATGCTCTTACCGTGCTTGGGGAACCAGTGCCCCACATCCGCGTGATTGGAGGCCAGCCCCAGCTTGCAGCCTTCCGCATGGTCGATGATGTCCCGCTCCGGGTCCAGGCCGTATTTTTCACACAGATAGGCGCACAGCTCCACCGCCGTGTCGTATACCTGCTGAAAATAGGCCTTGTTTTTTACCGGGTCGTATCCGATCATGGTGCCGCCTTTGTAGGTGTGCCCGGCAGGCTCCAGGATCTCAAAACTGATATGGGTGTTATTGGCCGATCCGCCGGCGTGCCATCCCCGCCAGTTCCAGGGCAGGGTCTCGGTAACACCCCCCCGGTGGACGATGGCATGGACACAGGCGTTCACCCCCGGTTTGTTCCAGGCCTTGAGAAAGACGTTGACGTCCGGCTGGGCCACGCCGGTGGAGTGGACCATGATCCCCTTGGGTTTGATGGTGCGTCCTGCCTTATAGCAGTCGCTGTTGGTGAGAATATGCTCTGTGATGTGCATTGGCAACCCCTCCGGGTCATCCTATGCGCTTCACAGATTTGCGGTCATCCTTCCTTGCTTTGCTCCTCCAGCTCCGCCCGGCGGGCGTCTCTGGCCTGGAGGGTCTCCTTCAGGCTTCTGGGCGGCCGGGCATTGATGGTCTTCTGCCAGACCAATACCCAGGACCGCAGCTCTTCCAGCCCCTCCTCCGTCATGGGAAAGGACTTCGTCTTCTCCACAGTGCTGTCCTGGAGCCGCCAGGGCCCCTCCCAAACCTGGGCGGTCAGGGAGGGGGGATTCTCCTCGTCCCCCTTCACCGGGTCCACCCGGTAGCGCATCCGGCCGCCGCTGGCGGTCCAGAAATTCTCATTCTCAAAGTGGGAAAGCACCGGCAAAAAAATGGCTTCCTCCATGGCGTCAACTCCTTGCAGTATAAAAGCGTGGTATCCAGCTTATGATACCACGCTTTTTGACCCTTTTCAATTCTCGGAATAGCGGGACAAAAACTGACGGGTCCGCTCTTCCCGGGGATTCTCGATGACCTGCCGGGCGGGGCCCTGTTCCACAATGACGCCGCCGTCCATGAAGATCACCTGGTCGGCCACATCCCGGGCAAAGGCCATCTCATGGGTGACGATGATCATGGTGGTCTTTTGCTCGGCCAGGGAGCGGATCACCTTGAGTACCTCGCCGGTGAGCTCCGGGTCCAGTGCGGAGGTGGGCTCGTCAAAGCACAGGATGTCAGGCTGGAGGGCCAGCGCACGGGCGATAGCCACCCGCTGCTGCTGGCCGCCGGAGAGCTGGTGGGGATAGTGGCCCGCCCGGTCGGCCAGGCCCATCCGCTCCAGCAGGGCCTGACCCTGGATACGGATCTCCTCCAGGATGGCCTTCTTGTTCTGCTTGAAGTCGGGCCGCTCCTTGGCCAGCAGTTCCCCGGCCAGAGTCACATTCTCCAGGGCGGTGTACTGAGGGAACAGGTTGAAGGACTGAAACACCAGTCCGAAGTGGAGCCGCTTTTTGCGTACCTCTGCCTCCCGCTGGGTGGCGGGATCGTCGGCGTCAAAGAGGGCCTCGCCGTTCACCAAGATTTTGCCCTGGTTGGGCGTCTCCAGAAAGTTCAGGCAGCGCAGCAGGGTGGTCTTGCCGGAGCCGGATGAGCCGATGATGGCCAGAGCCTGTCCCTGCTCCAGGGAAAAGCTGATGTCCTCCAGCACCCGGGTGGCCCCAAAATGCTTCTCAATGTGCTGTACGTCCAAAACAGGCATGGTCCGGGCCTCCTTACTTGAAATAGTTCAGCTTCTTCTCAAACCAGCTGAAGAGCAGGGTGAGAATACCGTTGGCCACCAGATAGAACACGGCGGTGTAGAACAGGGGCCAGATCATGCCCTTTTTAATGTAGGACTCACCCATCCAGATGATCTCATACACCGAGATGACCCGCACCAGGGCGGTATCCTTCACCAGGGTGATGAACTCGTTGCCCATGGGAGGCACAATGCGCTTGATGACCTGAAGGAGGGTCACCTTGAAGAAGATCTGGCCGCGCTTCATGCCCAGCACCAGACCGGCCTCCTGCTGGCCCGCCGGTACGCCCTGAATACCGCCCCGGTAGATCTCGGAGAAGTAGCAGGCGTAGTTGATGACAAAGGTCACTACCGCCGCGGTGAACCGGGGCAGCAGCGGCAGGTCGAACATCAGGCCCGGGCCGTAGAACACCACCATGATCTGAAGCATCAGGGGGGTGCCCCGGACGATCCACACCACAGTTTTGACCACCCAGCGCAGGGGGGCGCACCGGCTCATGGAGCCAAAGGAGATCACCAGACCCAGAGGCAGGGCAAACAGGAGGGTCAGGAGAAAGAGCTCCAGGGTGACCACAAACCCCTCCAGCAGGGTGAGCGTAACAGACATCAGCATAGCGTTTCCCTCTTTTGGCCGGGGAAGGGCAGAGAGTCCACGACTCTCTGCCCCATCCCCGCAGGATAGTTTACTTTTCGATGACGGACTCCTGGACGCCGTAGGTGGTGGCCATCTCCATGACGGTACCGGCGTCATAGGCCTCTTTCCAGAAGGTGTTGAAGGCCTCGGTCAGGTCGGAACCCTGGCGGAAGGCCACGCCGTACTCCTCGTCGTTGAGCTGCACGGTGTAGGTCAGCTCCGGATAGCTGGTGCCCTCGCCGATCATGGCGCCGGCCATCAGCAGGTCAATGACGCAGGCGTCGGAGGCGCCGGAGGCCACCTCCATCAGGGCGTCAGCCTGGGTGGTCTTGGCCACATAGTTCAAATTCAGCGCATCCAGCTGAGCGGCGCCCTGGGAACCGTTCTCCACGGCGAAGCTCAGGCCGCTGAGGCTCTCCACAGTTTGATAATCCTCAGCCTTGTCGGCGGGGACCACCACCACCTGGCCATTGCGGCAGTAAGGCTCGGACACGGAGGCGCCGGCCTTCACCTCGTCGTTGATGGTCATGCCGTTCCAGATCACGTCGATGCCCTTGGTGTCCAGCTCCATCAGCTTATTGTCCCAGTTGATCTCAATAAACTCCGCTTTCGCGCCCAGGCTCTCGGCAAAAGCCTTGGCCATGTCGGCGTCGAAGCCGATCCACTCACCGTTCTCATCCTTATAGTCCATGGGCTTAAAATCGGTCATGCCAACGACGAGGGTGCCCTTCTCCTTCACATAAGCCATATCGCTCTCGGCAGTAGGAGTCCCGGAATTGCCGGCGGGGCTCTCACTGTTGCCCCCAGGGGTATTGGCGGTACCGCCGGTGCCGCCGCAGGCAGCCAGGGTAAAGGTCAGGCCCAGCGCAAGGGCCAAAGCAGTCAGTCTGCGTTTCATGTACATTCCTCCAAACCATGTGTGTCGTGGTTGCTTTCGTATATTACCACACTAAAGCGCTATTGTAAAGAGGAATTTTTCATTTCATCATTCTGTCTGTGCCGCCCGGCAGTAGTCTTCCCTTGTGTTTACATTCCACAAAACCCGCTCCAGATCAAACTCCCCCAGATCGCCTTCCTCCAGCCAGCGGCAGTCCACCCGATCCAGCAGAGCCTTCATGGCCCGGCGTCCCTGGTCCAGGCACGCGCTGAGCGTCTCAAGGCAACTGCGGCGATACAGGGCAAATAGAGGCTCCGCCTCCCCGCTCCGCCGCCGAATGACCCAGGCGTCGCCACCCTTTGCCTCTGACAGCACCCGGGCCGCCAGCGCGGGTCCGGCAAAGGGCAGGTCCACAGCGGCCAGAAACACCGCCTCCGCCCCGGTGCGAAGAAAGGCGGCCTCCAGCCCCGCCAGGGGGCCCTGGCCCGGCCGCAGATCGGGCAGCTCCCGGTATCCGGGATAGCGTCCCGGCTGGTCCACCGACACATATACCTCACCAAACAGCGGGGAAAGCTCCTGCGCCATCCGGTCCAAAAAACTTCTCCCCGCCAGGGACAGCCCCGCCTTGTCACAGCCCATCCGGCAGCTCTGTCCGCCGGACAGTATCACCGTAATGGTGCGCTCCATCCTCCCGCCTCCCAGTGCTTTTGAATGATTTTGCCATTGTACCAGAAAAAATTACCCCCGTCAAAAGCCGTATAGAAGCCTTTTCCTCTCCATATCCTCTCCCACAGAGCATTTCAGCATTGGAGGCATCACACACCATGAAAAAACTGGCCGCGGCCCTGGTGGCCGCCACCCTACTGGCTCTGCCCGTCCAGGCCGCCGAGGCCGATCCGTCCGCCGCTGGTGCGCCCACCGTGGACGCGGCGGGGGCCGTACTGATGGAAAAGGAGACAGGCACCGTTCTCTATGAGCAAAGCGCCCACGATAAACTGGAACCTGCCAGCGTCACAAAAGTCATGACCCTGCTGCTGGTGATGGAGGCCATCGACAGCGGCAGCCTGTCCAGAGACGATCTGGTCACCGTTTCCGCCCACGCCGCCTCCATGGGCGGCTCCCAGGTCTATTTAAAAGAAGGGGAGCAGATGACGGTAAACGATCTGCTCAAGGCGGTGGCGGTGGCCTCCGGCAACGACGCCTCGGTGGCCCTGGCCGAACACCTCTGCGGCAGCGAGGAGGCCTTTGTGGCCAAAATGAATGAGCGGGCCGCTCAGCTGGGTATGACGGACACCTGCTTTGTCAACTGCACCGGCCTGCCGGCGGCGGGCCATCTCACCTCCGCCTACGACATCGCCCTCATGAGCCGGGAGCTCATCCGCAACCACCCCTCCATCCGGGACTACACCACCATCTGGATGGACTCCCTCCGGAACGGTCAGTTCCAGCTGGCCAACACCAATAAGCTGATCCGCTTCTATGAGGGAGCCACCGGGCTGAAAACCGGCTCCACTGACGCAGCCGGCTACTGCCTGTCCGCCACGGCGGAGCGGGACGGCATGGAGCTCATTGCCGTCATCCTCAAATCCACCACCAAGGATACCCGGACAGCAGCGGCTCAAACCCTGCTCAACTACGGCTTTGCCAACTATACCCTGATGGACGTCTACCCCTCCCAGGCACTGCCGCCGGTGGATGTGCTGCTGGGGGAACAGGAAACCATTCAGCCCGTTCTCTCCCAGCCCACCCGCATTCTGGTCAGCCGCTCCATGGTCAATCAGGTGGAGACTCAGTTGGAGCTGTGTCAGGATGTGGAGGCCCCGGTGGAGGCGGGTCAGACCCTGGGCAGAATGACGGTGACCGCCGGGGGCCAGGACCTGGCCCAGATCCCCATCGTGGCCAATCAGGCTGTGGCCCGGCTTTCCGCCCCTGGTATTTTCCTGCGTCTGGTACGCACCCTGCTCATGGCCGGCTAGCGCCGTGGACAAAGGTCCGCCGCAGTAAAACTGCGGCGGACCTTGCGCGTTCTTTACAAAAGATATTGCATATATTTCTGGAAATTTTACACTTCGATTGGCAATCCCTATCTTGACTATCTTGCCATATGGTTGTATACTTTACACAAATAAAATCCATGTATTTTGGATTTTATTTATTACCAATGACAAGAACCCCCAGTTTACGTCATTCCAGTTGTTCTGGGGGCTGCCAACAAGGAGAGGATACCTATGGCTTCCACCAAACCGAGTTCGATCCTCCATGATTTTTCACAGGGCCATGCGGTACGGGCCCAGGAGTTTATGGGCGCTCATCCTGCGGTGCAGAATGGGCAGGACGGCTGGGTCTTCCGGGTTTGGGCCCCCCACGCCCAATCGGTCGCTGTTATGGGTGATTTCAACGGCTGGAACGATTCCGACCACCCCATGGAACTGCTTTCCGACGGTGTCTGGGAAGCCTTTATTCCCGGTCTGAAACAGTTTGACAGCTATAAATACGCGGTACATACCGCCTCCGGCCGGGTGCTGGCCAAGGCCGACCCCTACGCCTTCCACGCCGAGACTCGTCCCGGCACCGCGTCCAAGCTCTATGACCTGTCCGGTTATGGCTGGGGCGACGACAGCTGGATGGACTACCGGAAGAACAATCCCATTTACCAGAAACCTTTGAATATTTATGAAGTCCATCTGGGTTCCTGGCGGCGTACCGGTGAGGACGAGATGCTCTCCTACCGGGACATCGGCAAGTACCTGGTGCCCTATGTGAAGGAGATGGGATTCACCCATGTGGAGCTGCTTCCCATCACCGAGCATCCTCTGGATGCCTCCTGGGGCTATCAGTGTACCGGCTATTTTGCCGCCACCAGCCGCTTTGGCACCCCCCACGACTTTATGTGGCTGGTGGACCAGCTCCACCAGGCGGGTATCGGCGTGATCCTGGACTGGGTACCTGCCCACTTCCCCAAGGATGCCTTCGGCCTGTATGAGTTTGACGGCGAGCCCTGCTACGAGTACGCCGACACCCGCAAGGGCGAGCACGCCGACTGGGGCACCCGGGTGTTTGACTACGCCCGCCACGAGGTCCGCTCCTTCCTGTTCTCCTCCGCCCTCTTCTGGCTGGAGCAGTTCCATATCGACGGTCTGCGGGTGGACGCGGTAGCCTCCATGCTCTATCTGGACTACGGCCGCCAGGGCGGCGAGTGGGTGCCCAATATGTTTGGCGGCCATGAAAACCTGGAGGCGGTAGACTTCATCCAGGAGCTCAACCAGCAGATCTTCAAGGACCACCCCGACGTGATGATGATCGCCGAGGAATCCACCGCCTGGCCCCGTGTATCCCACCCGGTGGGCGAGGGCGGCCTGGAGGGCGGCCTGGGCTTCAACCTGAAGTGGAACATGGGCTGGATGAACGACATCCTCCATTATATCAAGCTGGACCCCTATTTCCGGCAGTTCAACCACAAAGACATCACCTTCTCCCTGATGTACGCCTTCTCGGAGAACTTCGTGCTCCCCCTGTCCCACGACGAGGTGGTACATATGAAGGGCTCCCTCATCAACAAGATGCCGGGCACCAACGAGGAGAAGTTCGCCGGTGTGCGGGCCTTCTATACCTATATGCTCACCCATCCCGGCAAAAAGCTGCTGATGATGGGCAGCGAGTTCGGCCAGTGGAACGAGTGGCACTATGAGCACTCCCTGGACTGGCACCTGCTGGACCCGGATCAGGAGTGGGCCGTGCCCCACCGCCAGCTGCAGCAGTTCTTCAAGCAGGCCAATGCCTTCTATCTGGCCCATCCCCAGCTGTGGGCGCTTGACTTCTCCTGGGAAGGTTTTGAGTGGATCGAAGCCGACGACAATCAGGCCAATACGGTAGCCTTCCTCCGAAAGGACGCCAAGGGAGACGCTCTGGTCATCGTGTGCAACTTCTCCCCGGTGGACCGCACCGGCTATACCGTGGGCGTGCCCGTTCCCGGCGTTTACACCTGCATCTTTAACTCCGACATCCCCGACTTCGGCGGCAAGGGCGGCGGCGACCATGAGCCGGTCCGCAGCCGTTATGTGGAGAGTCAGGGCCGGGAGCAGTCCATTACCATCTCCCTGCCGCCCATGAGCGCGGTGATCTATCAGTGTACCCGCAAGTTCCCCGTCCGCAAAAAGAAAGCGGACAAAGAGGCTCCCGCCAAGCCCGCCATTCGCAAGAAGGCTGCCGCTCCGGCGGTAAAGGCGGAAACACCCAAACCCGCAGTGCGCAAAAAGGCGGCTGCTCCTGCGGTGAAGGAGGCGGCTCCCAAGCCCGCCGTCCGCAAGAAGGCCGCCGTCCCCGCCGTCAAGGCCGAGTCCGCCAAGCCCGTTGTACGGAAAAAGAAGGAAAAGTGACCCCTCTCCGGGCAGCCGGAGTTTATCAGTTTGTTCCAGTTCAAACTCTGAGGTGATAGAATGAAAAAGGAATGTGTCGCCATGCTGCTGGCCGGCGGCCAAGGCAGTCGCCTTCACGCCCTCACCAGCCACGTGGCCAAGCCCGCAGTCCCCTTCGGTGGTAAGTACCGCATCATCGACTTTCCCCTGTCCAACTGCATCAACTCCGGCATTGATACCGTGGGTGTGCTGACCCAGTACCGCCCCATGGAGCTCAACGCCTACATCGGCAATGGCGAGCCCTGGGATCTGGACCGCTCCTACGGCGGCGTCCATATCCTCCCCCCTTATATGCGGGAGGGTGAGAAGGGCACCTGGTACAAGGGTACCGCCAACGCCATCTATCAGAATATCAACTTCCTGGATACCTATGATCCTGACTACGTGCTCATCTTGTCGGGCGACCACGTTTATAAGATGGATTATGCCGATATGCTCCGCCGCCACAAGGATTCCAAGGCCGCCTGTACCATCTCCGTGCTGGAGGTTCCCATGGCGGAAGCCCCTCGCTTTGGCATCATGAACGTCAACGAGAACGACGACATCTACGAGTTTGAGGAAAAGCCCAAAAAGCCCAAGAGCAATCTGGCCTCCATGGGTATCTATATCTTCACCTGGAAGAAGCTGCGGGAGTACCTCATCGCCGACGAGGAGGACGAGAAGAGCGCCAACGACTTCGGCAAAAACATCATTCCCGCCATGCTGAACGCCGGCGAGAAGATGACCGCCTACCGCTTCAAGGGCTACTGGAAGGACGTGGGCACCATCGACTCCCTGTGGGACGCCAACATGGATATGCTCTCTCCCGACAACGGTATCGACCTGTATGATTCTGAGTGGCCCATCTTCGCCCGCACCCCCACCAAGCCTCCTCACTTTATGGGCAAGAACGCCAAGGTGGACCATTCCATGGTCACTGGCGGCTGCGAGGTATACGGCACTGTGGAGAACTCCGTCCTGTTCCACTCCGTCATCGTAGAGGAGGGCGCCGTGGTGCGCTACTCCATCCTGATGCCTGGCACCGTGGTCAAGGCGGGCGCCGTGGTGGAGTATTCCATCATCGCGGAAAACAGCGTCATCGGCGAGCGGGCCCGGGTGGGCACCTCCCCCGACGGCACTGAGGACTGGGGCGTGGCCGTGGTGGCTCAGAACCTGACCGTGGGCCCCGACGCCGTGGTCTCTCCCAAGGCCATGATTACTCGTAACGTGAAAGGAGGTGGGGTGAAATGATGAACAAACTGCACGGCATCATCTTCTCCTACCTTTCCAACCCCGACCTGCGGGAGCTGACCCAGAACCGCAACACCTGCTCCATCCCCTACGGCGGCCGGTACCGGGTCATTGACTTCATGCTCTCCAACATGGTCAACGCGGGTATCTCCGACGTGGGCATGATCGTCCACGCCAACTATCAGTCCCTGCTGGACCATGTGGGCTCCGGCAAGGATTGGGACCTGTCCCGCAAGCACGGCGGCCTGCGCATTCTGCCTCCCTTCAGCTACTCCGGCAGACGGGAGGGTCTGTACAAGGGCCGTATGGACGCCCTGGCGGGGATCCGTTCCTACCTGCAGAACATCCGGCAGGACCATGTGGTGCTGGCTGGCGGAGACCTGGCGGTGAATCTCCCCCTGCGGGACATCTTTGAGGCCCATATCCGCAACGACGCCGACATTACCGCCGTGTGTACCGGCCATCCCAAGGGCGATCCCAAGGGCTGCGACTACTTCACCATCGGCGCCGGCGGACGGATCACCGACGTGTCGGTCCATCCCCCCATTGCCCAGGGCTGCGAATCTCTGGAAGTGTACATCCTCTCCAAGGAGCTGCTGCTCTCCCTGGTGGATCACTGTGCCGCCCACAACATTCACTCCTTCAGCATCGGCGTGCTCCAGGCCATGGTGGGCCAGCTGAAGATTGTCCCCTATGTGTTTGACGGCTATGCCGCCCGGCTGCAGTCTGTGGCGGGCTACTTTGCCCGCAGCATGGAGCTGTTGGACCCCGCCGTCCGGGAGCAGCTCTTTGCCCCCGACCGTCCTGTCCGTACCAAGGACCGCTCCGACCCCTCCACCTATTACGGCCCCGACTCCCGCTCCTTCAACTCTCTGGTGGCTGACGGCTGCATCATTGAGGGCGAGGTGGAAAACTCTATCCTCTTCCGTGGCGTCCGGGTGGAGAAGGGCGCCAAGGTCTCCGGCTGCGTACTGATGCAGGGCACCACCATCCAAGCCGGCGCCGTGTTGAAATATGCCATCACCGACAAGAACGTCCGGGTCAATCCGGGCCGGATGCTGATGGGCCACAGCACCTATCCCCTGGCCATCGCCAAAAACGAGATCGTCTGACCTGCGCACGGGGAGGCGGCGGCAAAACGCCGCCGCCTCCCCTTCCTGCGGCGTCTCCCCGGAGGCGTCTAGCATCCAAGTAAATTTATGGTTGGAGGTAATGTATGAATATTCTGTTTGCCACTTCTGAGTGCGCTCCTTTTATCAAAACGGGCGGACTGGCCGACGTGGCCGGCGCTCTCCCCAAGGCTCTGGCCAAGGACGGCCACGACGTGCGGGTGATCCTGCCTCTGTATGAGGGGATCGGCGAGGAATGGCGCAGCCAGATGACCTTTTTGCAGTGCTTCCACGTCACCGTGGCCTGGCGCACCCCCTACTGCGGCATCTTTGAGCTGAAGCGGGACGGCGTTACCTACTGGTTTGTGGACAACGAATATTACTTCAAGCGCTCCTCTATCTATGGCCACTACGATGACGGCGAGCGCTTCGCCTACTTCTCCCGTGCCGTTGTGGAGTCCATGGGCTGGCTCAACTGGCACCCCGATGTGCTCCACTGCAACGACTGGCAGACTGCCCTGGTGCCCATCTATCTGCTGGAGGAGCGTCATCGCATTCCTCAGCTGTATGACACGAAGAGCGTGTTCACCATCCACAACATCGAGTATCAGGGCCGCTACGGCAGCCAGACTCTGAAGGACCTGTTCGGTCTGAACGACGGCTACTTCAACGAGCATATGCTGGCCTATCACGGTGACGTCAACCTGATGAAGGGCGCTATCTACGCCTCTGATTATGTGACTACCGTGTCTCCCTCCTATGCCGATGAGCTGCAGTACAGCTTCTACGCCCACGGGCTGGAGGGTGTCATCGCCGACAACCGCCACAAGCTGCGGGGCATCCTCAACGGCATCGACACCGAGGTGTATGATCCCTGGCGGGACAAGGGGCTGACCAAGTTCTTCTCCGTCAAGCAGATGGCGGGCAAGAAAAACTGTAAGGCCGCCCTGCAGCAGATGTCCGGCCTGCGGGAAAATCCCGACACCCCCATCATTGCCTGTGTCTCCCGTCTGGTGAAGCACAAGGGCTTCGACCTGGTCACCGCCGCCATCCACGACATCATGGGCATGGATGTGCAGATGATCGTGCTGGGCACCGGCGACTGGAACTTTGAGGAGGCCTTCCGCCAGGCCCAGAATCAGTATCCCGGCCGCTTTGCCGCCCACATGATGTACTCCCCCAACCTGTCCACCGCCATCTACGGCGGCGCCGATATCTTCCTCATGCCCTCCATCTCGGAGCCCTGCGGCCTGAGCCAGATGATCGCCATGCGCTACGGCACCGTCCCTGTGGTCCGTGAGACCGGCGGTCTGCGGGACTCCGTCATTCCCTATAACAAGTTCACTGGCGAGGGCACCGGCTTCTCCTTTGCCAATATCAACGCCCACGAGATGACCGGCGTACTTGCCGACGCGGTAAACCTCTATCACAACGATCCGAAGGCCTGGAAGGGCCTCCAGAAGAACGCCATGTCCGCCGACTTCTCCTGGAAGCGTTCCGCCGCCGCCTACCGGGAGATCTATGGCTGGGTCACCGGGAAGTAACGGGAAGGTTTTCCTTCTCTTGACAACTGGAATAAAGTTGTGATAAAATTCCGCTCCGCAGGGGGATTTTCCCTGCGGAGTGCTTATTTTGTTGCCATCCTAACTGTATAGGAGATGTCTGCATTGCATAAATACACGAAAAAAGAGCTGATGACCCTCATTACCGGCAAATTGCGCCGCAATTTCGGCCGTGACGTGGAGGAGGCCACCAGCCTTCATATGTTTAAGGCCTGCGCCATGGTGCTGCGGGATATCATCTCCGAGCGGCAGATGAAGTCTGAGGACAAGGTGATCGAGGAGCACAAGCGCCAGGTCCACTATCTGTCCCTGGAGTTCCTCATGGGCCGCTCCCTGATGAAGAACGCCTACAACCTGGGCGTGCTGGAGCCTCTGAAGGAGGCCATTGAGGGGCTGGGCTTCTCCGCCCCTGATCTGTTTGAGGCTGAGCCCGACGCCGGTCTGGGCAACGGCGGCCTGGGCCGTCTGGCTGCCTGCTATCTGGACTCCATGACCACCCTGGACATCCCCGCCACCGGTTATTCCATCTGCTATGAGCTGGGTATCTTCAAGCAGAAGATCGTGGACGGCCAGCAGGTGGAGCTGCCCGACAACTGGCTGGGCCTGGGCGACGCCTGGCTCATTCCCAAGATGGACGAGACTGAAGAGGTCCGCTTCGGCGGCAAGGTGGAGGACGTTTGGGACGAGCTGGGCCACCACCGTGTCCAGCACACCGGCTATGATGTGGTCCTGGCTGTGCCCAAGGATATGGAAATCGCCGGCTACGGCACCAAACACGCCAACCTGCTCCGTCTGTGGGACGCCAAGAGCCCCACGCCGGTGGATATGAACCTGTTCTCCTCCGGTCAGTACCTGAAGGCGGTGGAGCAGCGGGCCATGGCGGAGTCCATCTCCAAGGTCCTTTACCCCGAGGACAATCACTACGAGGGCAAGTCCCTGCGCCTGAAGCAGCAGTATTTCTTCGTGTCCGCCACCATCCAGTCCATCGTGCGCAAGCACCGGGCGGAGTACGGCACCCTGCGCAACTTCCATCAGAAGCACGTCATCCAGATCAACGACACCCACCCCACCCTGGCCATTCCCGAGCTGATGCGCATTCTGCTGGACGAGGAGGGCTACGGCTGGGATGAGGCCTGGTATATCGTCACCCACACCGTCGCCTACACCAACCACACCGTGCTGGCCGAGGCTCTGGAGCGCTGGCCCCAGCAGCTTATTGAGCGCTGGCTGCCCCGGATCTGGCAGATCCTCATCGAGATCTCCAACCGGTATCAGAAGGCGCTCACCGATTATTTCCACGGCGACCTGTCCAAGGTGGCTCCCATGGCCATCATCTGGGGCGGCGAGGTCCGCATGGCCAACCTGTGCGTGTGCGCCTGCTTCAAGATCAACGGCGTGTCCGCCCTCCACTCCGACATCCTGAAAAGGGATGTCTTCCACGACGCCTATCAGCGTACCCCCGATAAGTTCACCAACGTGACCAACGGCATCGATCACCGCCGCTGGCTGAGCGAGTGCAATCCCCGCCTGGATGAGCTGATCCGGGACTGCTGCGGCAGCGACAAGTACCTGCTCCAGCCCGACGCTCTGAAGGAGCTGGAGAAGTTTAAGGACGACGCCGGCGTGCTGACCCACCTGGGCGAGATCAAGACCGCCAACAAGAAGGCCTTCGCCACCTGGGTGGCCCGGGAGCACGGCATCTTCCTCAACACCGACGCCATGTTCGACGTACAGGTGAAGCGTCTCCACGAGTACAAGCGCCAGCTGCTCAACGTGCTGCACATCATCTATCTGTACCAGCGGATGAAGAACGACTCCCACTTCGACTTCACCCCCCGCACCTACCTGTTCGGCGCCAAGGCGGCCCCCGGCTACGCCGTGGCCAAGCGGATCATCCGCCTGATCAACTCCGTGGCCCAGATGATTGAAAAGGACCCCATCTGCAAGGACCGGCTCCAGGTGGTTTTCCTGGAGAACTACCGGGTGAGCCTGGCCGAGAAACTGATGCCCGCCTCCGAGCTCTCCGAGCAGATCTCCACCGCCGGCAAGGAGGCCAGCGGTACCGGCAACATGAAGTTCATGATGAACGGCGCCGTTACCATCGGCACCCTGGACGGCGCCAATGTGGAGATGCACCAGGTGCTGGGCGACGAAAACATCTTCCTCTTCGGTCTGAAGGCCAACGAGGTGGCCGAACTGAAGCACAAGGGCTACAAGTCCTATGAGTACTATATCCACAACCCCGATCTGCGCTCTGTGATCGAGCAGCTCAATCTGGGCTTTGGCGACGGCATCAGCTATGATGACATCGCCCGCCGGCTGCTCTTCGGCGACGGCAGCCCCGCCGATGAGTACCTGCTGCTGGCCGATTTTGAGAGCTACCGGGACGCTCACGTCCAGGCTGGCCTGGCCTATCAGGACTCCAAGCGCTGGAACCAGATGTCTCTGATGAACATCGCCCGCTCCGGCATCTTTGCCGCCGATCGCTCCATCCGGGACTACGCCAAGGATATCTGGAACGTCCCCGTCCGGGAAATCAAGTAAAATACCTGCGATTCCGCGGGCGGCCTTTTGGCCGCCCGCTTTTTTTACCCGGATGCAATCATTTGGCCCGCCGCCGCGCTTTCTGAGCAGAAGGACAAGAAGGGAGTGAACGCAATGCCCACCCTCAATGGCAATCCCCTCTTCTGTGAGGAGATCCTGGACCGCTACGGTCCGCTGGTCTACCGCATGGCCATCCAGGGCACCGGCAGTGTGGCCGACGGGGAGGACGTGGCCCAGGAGGTCTTTGTGAGCCTCATCCAGAGTGATCCCCGCTTTGCCGACGAGACCCACCTGAAGGCCTGGCTCATACGGGCCACCGCCAACCGCTGCAAAAGCTGGGGGCGCTCCCCCTGGCACAGGCGCACCGTTCCTCTGGAGGAGGCCCGTCAGGCCGCCCCGCCGCCGGAGCCAGGCGGCACCTGGGAGGCGGTGGCCGCCCTGCCTCCCAAATACCGCTGGCCGGTATACCTCCACTACATCGAGGGCTATACCGCCGCCGAGATCGCCCATCTGCTGGGCTGTCCCCGGAACACGGTGCTCTCCCGGCTGAGCCGGGCCAGAGCCAAGCTGAAAGACGCGCTGAAGGAGGAATGGGCATGAACGACAAGGATTACCGCAGCACTCTGGGCGGCGCGACCCCCTCCCCCGCCTGGCGGGAGCGCACCCTGGCCGCCATGAAGCAGGCTCAGGGACAAAAGCGGCCCTCCCGTAAGCCTATGGCCATCGCCGCCACGGCGGCGGCTCTGGCTGTAGCAGTCACCGGGGGCGTATGGCTGTCCGGCCGGACCGAAATGGACCCCGACGGTCCCGGCGTGGCCCGCACCCCGGAGCCGGTGGTCACACCCACCCCTACCGCCCCCCAGATGTGGGACGAGAGTTTTTCCATCGTCACCGACCCCAGCCAGCTCATGGTCAAGAATCCCACCGCCGGGCGGCTGGACGAGCTGACCGAGCTGAAAGTCTACGAGGAGCCAACTCTGACAGATGATACCCTTCAGCGCACCCTGGCCGACGCCCTGGCTCTGGAGTATGGACTGACCATCACCGACTATCAGTGGGACCCACTTGAGTACTATCACATCCCCCGTCCGCCCACTCTGACGGCCCTGTGCGCCGACGGCTCCCAGATCCGGCTGGACGGTCTGGGGACACAGACCATTCTGTTTGATCCCGCCCGGCAGGAGGAGTTCGAAGCCCGCCTGACCCACAAGCTGACCGCTGTGTCCCGCGCCACACTGGCCCAGGAACAGCTGGAGAGCTATACCTTTGCCGGGGAGCTATATTCTTCCCTTCAGACCTTTTTCGTGGATGATCCCACCCAACCCCTGAGCGAGCAGCTCTACAACTACACCTTCCGCCGTTTTTCCACCCAGGAGGGCATAGTCAGCCAAAACACCTATCCGTTGGTCAAGGGTACCTACCCTCTCCGCTCGGAGTCGGACGCTTTGGCCAGCTTCCGCTCCGGGGACTACTGGAGCAGCCACTATACCGCCTACCCCGACCAGGCGGAGATCCTACAGGTCACCATTGAATACGACTTTTCCGCCTACCCCTATATCCAGCCCGTGTACCGTATCCTCTTTACCCAGGACTTCTGGGATGAGGTCATTGCCGACTGGATGCACGGCGGAGCGGATCCCGGCTCCTTTATGGGCGTAGGAGTGGCCTACGTTCCCGCCGTGGACCCGGCCTACCAAGACGAGATCCCCTATTATCGTCTCTTCAACGATGCCCCAGGCCACCATACGCCGGAAGATTTGAACTGACCGCAAGAAAAAACGCAGGCTGCGCAATGAACCGCTACCCGTCAAGAGGACAGTGAAAAAGTATAAAAATTCCCCGGCCAGCAGTTCATTTCTGCTGGCCACTTTTTATGCGGCGAGGCACAACTTATGCTTTTCCAATGGCGTCA
>NZ_JBBHLB010000009.1:0-144227 GCF_037572415.1 Flavonifractor porci | reverse complement strand
CAGCGAGACCGCCAAGGAGACGATGGAGGACAAAATCAAGCGTATGCTCCGTGAAGAAGTCCGCAAAATGTGACTTCTTTTTGAATTTGATGAAAAAGTCCTTGACTTTTCGTCTCTGGTAAGACCGCCAAGAGTATCTTGATTTCCTGCGGTGCGCGCCTTGCTGTGTTCGACATTGCGGAGCTGCGGGAGGTCACGGCCTACGACGAGCTGGAGCTGGATACCCTGGGAGACCGGAAAACCGCCTTGTTCCTCATTATGAGCGACACGGACGATAGCTTTAACTTCCTGATCTCCATGTGCTACACCCAGCTGTTCAATCTGCTCTGCGAAAAAGCGGACGATGTGTACGGCGGGCGGCTGCCGGTCCATGTGCGGTGCCTCATTGACGAGGCCGCCAATATTGGACAGATCCCCCGGCTGGAAAAGCTGGTTGCCACCATCCGAAGCCGTGAGATTTCCGCCTGCCTGGTGCTGCAAGCACAGTCCCAGCTCAAAGCTATCTACAAGGACAACGCCGATACCATCATCGGCAACATGGATACCTCCATCTTCCTGGGCGGCAAAGAGCCGACAACCCTCAAGGAGCTGGCCGCCGTGCTGGGCAAGGAGACCATCGACACCTACAACACCGGCGAGAGCCGGGGCCGCGAGACATCCCATTCTCTTAACTACCAAAAGCTCGGCAAAGAGCTTATGAGCCAGGATGAACTGGCCGTCATGGACGGCGGCAAGTGTATCCTCCAGCTGCGTGGTGTGCGGCCTTTCCTCTCGGACAAGTACGACATCACCAAGCATCCCAATTACCCATACACCGCCGACGCGGACCCCAAGAATGCCTTTGACATCGAGACGTTCCTGTCCACCCGGCTCAAACTCAAGCCCAACGAGGTCTACGATGTTTACGAAGTAGATGCAGAGGGCGCTTAAATCTGTTCCGCTGTGAAAGGAGTGATCTTATCTACCCGCCTCAACCGCCCTTTTTGGGCCATCGGCGTACAAAGCGGACAATCACCAAAAAATAATAAAAAAGGAGGACAGCCGGAATCAGCCCCCGGAAACCGGGCGGCAGATTGTTCCGGCTTTTGTATGCCTATGAATGACTAAATCAAACTTTTCAAATGATTCCGGCTAACTATAATTTATGGCATTTTTCAATCAGGCGATCACCGTTCTTCAGACCCTCGTTATCGCTCTGGGCGCTGGTCTCGGCATCTGGGGTGTCATCAACCTGCTGGAAGGTTACGGCAACGACAACCCTGGTGCGAAGTCCCAGGGCATGAAGCAGCTTATGGCTAATTAGATGTAACAAAAGCTAAGAAAGGAAAAGCACAATCCAGACGGAACCGGCGGTGTGGTCAAGAAATATTGTGGAAACGCAAGATTTCTGCTATAATGGGTGCAGAACACTTAACGATGGAAAGAGGGACGGGAAGCCTATGAACATCAGCTATCAGCCATTATGGAACACTTTGAAAGAGCGTGGCATGAGAAAAGAGGACTTGCGGCTTGCCGCCGGTCTGACAACCAACATGATTGCCAACATGGGCAAGGGAAAACACATCAGCA
Source organism: Flavonifractor porci (assembly GCF_037572415.1). Classification (NCBI taxonomy): domain Bacteria; kingdom Bacillati; phylum Bacillota; class Clostridia; order Eubacteriales; family Oscillospiraceae; genus Flavonifractor; species Flavonifractor porci. The sequence continues at coordinate 142,658 of NZ_JBBHLB010000009.1, read as the reverse complement.
TGGAAACCCTACTGAGAATTTGTAATGCTCTGAATTGTGATATTTCAGATGTGATTGAATTGGAGCAGGATGAAAGTACCGCTGAAAAAGGGTGACAAATACAAAGTTGAAGGAGCGTGTGATTACATGAAAAAGATTTTTCTGAAAATAATGCTTGGGGTTGTTCTCGTTTGCGCTTTGTTTGTTGGATTTCTTTATGCCAACAATGATATTGGTGTGACTTCAACCAATTTAGAAGCGGATATTCGCTCGTCGCAAAAGATTAAGGATGATTGGACAGTTGATGGAAGTGTTTCCGACACGATGGCTGCATATATTTCTTATCCCCAGGATATGAGTGACCACACTTTTTCCGTCTATGTTAATCGTCCAGGGCTCTCCTTTGGATATTTCTTTCGTGGTGGCGGGAGCCTTTCAGGAGTTGAAAGGGGAATTGTAGAGTTCACAGTAGAGGAATATAAAGAACGAGCATTTATTTCTATGAATCAACAGCAGGTAACACAACTACAAATAGATGATGGCAACTCCATTCAGGGGATTTCTATTGATAGCAATAAACCTTTTGCGATTGTCTTGCCTATAAATGCTGGTACCATTACTTTTTATGATGTGAACGGAAATACTGTGGAATACTGGAACAATCCTCTTTAATAAATTTCCGTTTATCGGAGATTAAAACGAAGTCATAAATTACGAGTTATTCTTTCTGTTCATCCCATGTGGTATGGCAAGTATGAGATAAAATTTGAATATGTCAACGAATTATTCAAGAGCTTATTTGAGGCATCTTTTCAAAATCAATGATCCATTAGCTTATAGGTTAGCAACAATACATAATTTGAGATTTTATACAAACTTAATGGAGAAATTAAGAAAATCGTGAAAGAAGGAACGCCTATGTCTATAGAAAATATTGTACAAACAGTGATGACATCAAAAAAATATTCAAATATAATCCCTGAAACGATCAATAGAATTTGTAATGAAGAAAGTATAAAGTACAAAAAAGACAAAGATATATTAAGGTCGTCAAAAAAAAGATTGCATATCATTTCTGAATCATTTTTATCGATAGCTAATGCAAATAAAATTGCCAGTATTAAAAAATGCATTGATAATGATGGACATATTTCAACAGAAATGATAGAGCAGTTGTTATTATTACATATATCTACAAAAGAAAGGAGTAGTTTTTATAAAGAATTCTATAATGATATTTTCCGAGTGGTGGGAAATGTTAATTCTATATTGGATATAGCTTGTGGGCTAAATCCAGTAGCGTATGTTCTGTCCGACAACTTTGATAGCAGAGTAAGATATGAAGCGACAGATATAAATTTAGATAATATTGAATTGGTGAATAAAATATTATCGTTGTATGATTTGCAAGCCAAAATCTATGGAGGCGATATTTTATGTGATATTCCCAATGGAGAATGGGATGTTGTTTTTTTATTTAAAATCGTTCCATTATTAGAGCAACAAAAAAAAGGATATTTCCGTTCTATAATAGAACAAATAAATTCTAAATTTTTTATTATTACATTTCCTACAAAATCGATATCCGGAAAGAATGTTGGAATGAAGGACTATTATGAAAACATGATGACAAAATATATTGAAAATAGTCAGATGGAGATTATATTTAGAAAGGCATATTTTAATGAAATTATGTTTGTTATAAAAAAATAATTGTGGAGATTATAATGGGAAAAATATATGTAGTGGCAACACCGATAGGAAATTTGAGTGATATTACTTTACGAGCTATTGAAACACTTAAGGCAGTAGACATCATAGCATCAGAAGATACAAGAAGAACATTAATTTTGTTGAATAAATACAATATTAGCACTAAATTGGTTGCATATCATAAATTTAATGAAAAAGAACAAGCAACTAAATTGATTGAATTAATTTTGCAAAAAGATATTAGTATAGCGTTGGTATCTGATGCTGGAACTCCATGTATATCTGATCCGGGAAGTATTTTAATTAGTGAAGCACTAAAAAATTCAATTGAAGTGATTCCTGTTCCGGGTGTTTCGTCTGTTATAGCAGCTTTAAGTGTTTCTGGTTTTATCTTTAACAAAAAATAGCCGTTGTAGGAGCCAATCCCACAACGGCTGTTTTTATTTCCACGGCCTGCGCCGGAAGTTGATCCCGGAATTTTTAATCAGCGGCGATCTTTTGAACAGCCTTTTCAGGGTTGTTCTTTCCTCGTCTGTGAGCCGCTTGTATTTTAGCTGGAACGCCTTGCAGAAGATTTCCAGAAATTCCTGCACCCTGTCGCCGGTGGATTGCATGGCCTTTCGGACTTCCTTTATCAGTTCATCGGCGGGCGTGGTATCCGGCGCACTCTCCATGTCGTTCTCATGGACTTTGCGTATATCGTGAAGGATAGCGTCCCATGTTTTGTGTGTCACATGACAGAAAAAATCTTCTTCCTCTATCTGACCGGCTTCCAGAATTTTCAGGGAACGGTCTGCGGCAGCTTCGGGATGCTCTTCCAGTATCATTGCCCGGACAGCGGCCAGCGCACTGTTGATGTCATGGAACCGCATGGTAGCCATTCCATCCACATAGATTTCTGCGTCAGCCATCAGCTCCGCAAATTTTTCGTGGGACATCATCTCGCACAGCAGCCGGGTATTGATCCGTCCACTTTTCAGAAGCGCCACGGCTTCATCGGTCAAGTGCAGTTCAGACAGCGGGGTGTTGATCTGCTCCCGGTTTTCTGTCCGGCAGAACAGATAGTCAATGGACACCTCATAAAAGTCTGCCAATGCGATAAGGTTGCCGTGATTGATTTCCTTATTTCGGTTTTCTTCATTTTCATAGCTGGCTAAAGCAGATTTTGAAATGCCGGTCTTTTCCGCCAGTTCTTCCAGCTTCAAGCCCTTTTCCACCCGTAAATCTTTCAAGCGTTCCTGCAAGGAAACATGGTCTTTCATTGGTTTGCCACTCCCTTCCCATGTGGTTTTCGAGCATATATAACCATTATACCATACCGTTCCGAAATCGTGGAAATTTTCGATTTTAGGGCGGTATTCCTACTTTCTGGACATACGGGAAAGGGTTCAAAAATGAGCTATGATTAAGTCAGTTCATCGATGGATTATTCCAATCGAATGACCGGCCTGATGGGATATGCTCCCCGGCGATGTAGCGCAACGACCTGCGGCAAGGAGTTGGAGGAACCTTGACCGCAGCGAGCGTACCAACGGGAACGAAACGCTGCTGTGAGATTCAGGGGCAGGAACGACATCAGGGAAACCCGGCAGAACTGACACCAAAACGCTACCCAAACATGACAAATCGGCGGGGCGTAGTCTGCCCTGTCCGTGATACTATGGGGCTTTTCCAAGCGGCTCTATGGCCGTATTTTCCTTGAAAATCGCCCCGAAACATGACACCAAAAACCGCTATCCGCCCATCTCTACCGTTACGGCTGAAATGGACGGATTTTCTATGATAGGAGGCACCATGCCGAGAATGAGCAAGAAACGGAAGTTGGAGCTGTCCTTCTTCCTCAATGACCGGGGGCGTGTGGCCTACAACGACCTGTGCCGGAAGTGTCAGCATGAGTGCAAACAGAGCTTCCGGGCTGTCGTGATCGACTGCCCCCATTACCTGTCCAAACGAGCCAAGCGAAAGGAGAAAACCGACTAAATGGAATTTGAATTTATGACCGCAGACACCGTTCTGCCGCCCTGTATGCCACTTCCTACCGCCATGCTACGGCTGCCGGTCAGCAGCACCGCAAAAGTCATGTATGCCCGCCTGCTGGACGCTACCCTTACGGGAGGTGCGGAGGATACCAACGGGATACTGTTTGTCCGTTTCCCCATTGTGGAGCTGGCAGCGGCCTTGTCCCGCAGCTCCGTGACCGTCAAGCGTTCCTTGAAAGAATTGGAGGACGCCGGACTGATCCTTCGGGTGCGCCGGGGCGTGGGAGAACCGAACCGCATTTACACGCTGCTCCCCAAGAAGGAGGGCTGCCGTGATGAATGAAAAGCTGGAAAAACTCAATCAGCAAATTGCCCAAGGCGAAGCCAAACTGCGGCGGGCGCAGCACGAAGAAAAGATACTGGCACATCAGATAAAACAGCTTACCCGGAAGGAACGGACGCACCGGCTCTGCACCAGAGGGGCTATGCTGGAAAGTTTCCTGATAAGGCCGGAAGTGCTGACGGACGATGATGTGATGGACATTCTCAAACAGGCATTTTCCCAAACTGGCATGAAGGAAGTTGTTGCGGAAAGCGTGAAATGTCGGGTAACCGGGGAACCCCTTACGGAGTAAGGGCGCAACTATACACCGGTCGAGCCGGTGCGTTGCGCCCTGCCGGGGGCTTCCTGCGGAAAGCGGATGATTTCCAGCACACTTGCGACTGCTTCCAATCATCACAGGGGACGCTGCGCTTCCCCTGCGCTGGCTGCGCCAGCTACCCCTTTGTGGACTTGCCGCCCGGAAACACCTTGCGCTGCAAGCTGTTCCCGTCCAGCAAGTTCTATAATTTTATGACGAGCAAGATGGAAAGTTTGCTTGACATTTCGGATGGATGTGATATACTAAAAACACGGAAAGCAAACTTTCCATTAGAAAGGAGGTTCGCATGAAAAATCGACTGGAAGAACTCCGCAAACAGCGAGGAATCAAGCAAGAAGAATTGGCAAGCGCCTTGGAAGTATCACGCCAAACAATCGGCTCTTTAGAAAACGGGCGCTACAATCCGTCTATTCAGTTGGCGTTCAAAATTGCCCGATACTTTCATATGACGATTGAGGAAATTTTTATTTATGAGGAGGATGGACAATGAAATCTAAAATTACAAATCATGCAACTATCATTATAGGATTGCTTCTGCTGGCAGTGAGCTTGTACCTAATTAAAACAAGCAATGATCCGCAGGGAATAATGAGAACATTACCCTATGTCTGTATTGGCATTGGGTGTGGCTTGTTTGGACATGGTATGGGAAATGTGATTTCTGAACGGGCCATTAATAGTTACCCCGAATTAAAAAGGCAACTGGATATTGAAAAAAATGACGAGCGTAATGTGGCGATTGCAAACCGGGCTAAGGGAAAAGCGTTTGATATGATGACCTTTGTTTTTGGGGCTTTAATGTTATCATTTGCCCTTATGGGGATAGATATGGTTGCTGTACTTCTGCTTGTTTTTGCATATCTTCTCGTTCATGGCTTTGCTCTCTACTATCGCTTCAAGTTTGATAAAGAAATGTAACTAAATAGTAGCCGCCCACCGGTGGCCCCACCAAGCAGGAAATCCGAAACGGTTTCCTGCTTTTCTTTTGCCCAAAATGAGGTGGCAAACCACCACCCCATCCAATCAACCACAGGAAGGAGGAAACCGTTATGCCCTGTCCCCACCATGATATAAAAATCGTTCAGCGCAGCAACCGCCAGTCAGCCGTAGCCGCCGCAGCTTACCAGAGCGGCGAACGGCTGTTTTCCGAGTACGACCAGAAGCAGAAATACTATGCCGAGAAACGAGGGATCGTCCACACAGAAATCATGCTGCCGCCCCACGCCCCGCCGGAGTACGCAGACCGCAACACCTTGTGGAACGCTGCCGAAGCCGTAGAAAAACAATGGAACTCCCAGCTTGCCCGGAGAATCGTGCTTGCCATACCGAGGGAAATCCCCCCGGAGCAGCACGCCGACCTGATCCGGGACTATTGCCGGGAGTTTTTCGTTTCCAAAGGCATGATTGCCGATTTTGCCATTCACGACAAGGGGGACGGGAATCCCCACGCTCACATCCTGCTGACCATGCGGGCAATGGACGAAAACGGGAAATGGCTTCCCAAGAGCCGGAAAGTGTATGACCTTGACGAGAACGGCGAGCGTATCCGGCTCCCGTCCGGCAACTGGAAAAGCCATAAGGAGGACACCGTGGACTGGAACGACCAGAAGTACGGCGAGATCTGGCGGCAGGGCTGGGCGGCTGTCGCTAACCGCTATCTGGAAGCCAATGATCGCCCGGAGCGCCTTGACCTTCGTTCCTATGAGCGGCAGGGGCTTGATAAAATCCCCACTGTCCACATGGGGCCAGCGGTCAGCCAGATGGAGAAACGAGGGATACAGACCAACATTGGCAATCTGAACCGGGACATTACCGCCGCCAACCGGCTCATGCAGTCCATCCGTCAGATGGTGCGCCACCTGAAAGGCTGGATTGCAGACCTGAAGGAGAAAAAGGCCGCCCTGCTGGAAGCCTTGCAGGAAGCGAAGGAACCCACCCTGCCGGAGCTGCTGGGCAAATATCTGGATTTGCGCCGGGAGGAGCGCACCGGCTGGACGAGCAAAGGCCAGCTCAAAGGCACTGTAAATGACTTCAACAAGGTTATGGACGCCATCCGCTATCTGCGGGACAAGGAACTGTCCACCGTGGAGAGTTTGGACGCCTATCTGGATACCGTCAGCGGGCAGGTCGTTTCCATCCGGGCAGAGATGAAGCCGAAGGAAAAACGCATGAAGGAGATCGACACCCTGCTTTCCCATATCGCCAACTTTGAAGCCCACAAGCCGGTTCATGCGGAATATGCCGCCATCCGGTTTAAGAAACCAAAGGAACAGTTTGCCGCCGCCCATCGGGACGAACTGGACGCCTACAATGCCGCTGTCCGCTATTTCAAGGTGCATTTGGAGGGAACCAAGTACAGCACCAAAAAGCTGAATGAGGAACGAACGCAGCTTGCCGGAGAAGTGGCCGAGTATAAGGAGCGCCTATCAGCGGTGCAGGAGGATGTGAAGATTCTCCGGGATGTACGCCACTGGCTCAATCAGGTGCTTCCGTCCGAGCAGTACCGCCAGACTGCCGAGCCGGGCAAGAAACCGTCCATCCAGCAGGCAGTCAAAGGCCGGGCACAGCGTATCCAGGAGGAACAGGCCGAGAAACGCCAGCAGCCCCGCACAGAGAAAAAACAGGATATGGAACTTTAACAGGCGCTTACCATTTTCTTTTCGAGAATGACAGGCGCTTTTCTTATTTTCAGGAGGATTTAGTTGAATGTATTTGAAGCTGTCAAGCAGTCTGTTACCACCCGGCAGGCTGCCGAGCATTTCGGAATCCGGGTGGGACGAAACGGGATGTGCGTCTGTCCCTTCCATGCCGACAAAAACCCAAGCATGAAGGTTGACCGGCGCTTTCACTGTTTCGGCTGTCAGGCAGACGGGGATGTGATCGACTTTGTTTCCCGTCTGGAAGCTGTCAGCCCCAAGGAAGCCGCCCTTATGCTGGCACAGGAGTTTTCCATCCCCTATGAGGACAAGGAGCCGCCCAGCCACAGGAAACCACCGCAGGAAACCCCGGAACAGCGGTTTCGCCGCATGGAGCGTTACTGCTTCCGGGTGCTGTGTGATTACCGAAACCTGCTGCGCCGCTGGAAACGGGACTATGCCCCCAACACACCAGACGAGGATTTCCACCCTTTGTTTGTGGAATCCCTGCAAAAGCAGGACTATGTGGACTATCTGCTGGATGTGCTGCTCTCCCCGGATATGGAGGAACGGGCAGCCTTTATCATCGACTGTGGAAAGGAAGTGAGCAATCTTGAAAGACGAATGGCAGAGCTTACCGCCGGAGATACGGCAAGCCGCAGAACAGACCATGCAAGAAGCACCGCCGTTCCGGAGCGTTGAGGAAGTCAAAGCCATGCTGGAAAGCACCGAGAAAGGCGGCGTCCGCAACAGTATCCGCAACTGCCTGACCGTCTTTCAGAATGACCCGCTGCTTTCCGGGGCAATCGCAAAAAATCTGCTGACCGAGCGAACCGACATCATCAAGCCCATCGGCTACCACCGTACCGGCACCGCCATCACAGACACGGATATGAACTATCTGCTCCTGTATCTGGAAGAAACATACGGGTTGACCAGCGAAAAGAAGATTGCCGCCGCCATCGGGATCGTTGCCAATGAAAATGGCTATCACCCCATCCGGGACTACCTGAACGGCCTGACCTGGGATGGAACCGAGCGTATCCGTACCTGCCTGCACCACTTTTTAGGAGCCGACAGCGACCAGTACACCTATGAAGCCCTGCGGCTGTTTCTGCTGGGAGCCATCCACCGGGCGTTTCATCCCGGCTGCAAGTTTGAGGTCATGCTCTGTCTGGTGGGCGGTCAGGGAGCCGGAAAATCCACCTTTTTCCGGCTGCTGGCCGTGAAAGACGAGTGGTTTTCCGATGACCTTCGCAAGCTGGACGATGACAATGTGTACCGCAAGCTGCAAGGCCACTGGATTATCGAGATGTCGGAGATGATTGCCACCGCAAATGCCAAGAGCATTGAGGAAATCAAGTCTTTTTTGAGCCGACAGAAGGAGGTCTATAAAATCCCATACGAAACCCACCCGGAGGACAGGCTGCGGCAATGCGTGTTCGGAGGAACTTCCAACGCCCTGGACTTCCTGCCCCTTGACCGTTCCGGCAACCGGCGCTTTCTGCCGGTCATGGTGTACCCGGAACAGGCGGAAGTTCATATTTTGGACGATGAAGCCGCTTCCAGAGCCTACATGGAGCAGCTATGGGCGGAAGCCATGACCATTTACCGCAGCGGGGATTTTAAGCTGTCTTTCAGCCCCGAAATGGTGTGCTATCTCAAAGAACACCAGCGGGATTTCATGCCGGAGGACACCAAGGCCGGGATGATCCAAGCCTACCTTGACCGCTACACCGGCAGCATGGTGTGTTCCAAGCAGCTTTTCCGGGAAGCCCTGAACCACCCCTTTGACGAGCCGAAACAATGGGAAATCCGGGAGGTCAACGATATTATGAACCATTGTGTCACAGGCTGGCACTACTTTTCCAATCCCCGGATGTTCCCGGAATACGGCAGGCAGAAGGGCTGGGAGCGTGAAGCCCCGGCAACGGATACCAGCAACGGAGCCGAAAAAATCCCGGAGGGATTTGTGGAGGTCACAGAGCAGATGGAGCTTCCTTTCTGAAAATCCCACCCCGTTGCCGACTTTGTTGCACTCCCGTTGCCAGGCTGGTTGCCGGGGAAAGCCCCGTAACTGCGGGCTTTTTCCCCTATCAGCAACCAAAGCAACAGAAAAATAAAAGAAAATATAAATTGTAACCAAACCGCCAGACAGAGATGGTTTTGAGGTTTTTTGAAGCCCGTTGCCGGACTTCGTTGCCGACCTTCTCCTTGTCTGGCTATTCTATTATGGAGGATAACTGCCTATGGCAAAAACGAAAACAGAGATTCATGTTACCACAGTTTTTGACGGCGAGCTGGACGCAGCGGATGTCTTTGTGAGCCTGATTGCCCAAAAATATGGGCAGAATACCGGCAAGGATAATCTTGCGAAAACACAAGATTTAGGATATAATAAAGACGAGGTTCAGAAGAACCGTGTTCCGTCTGGATTGTGCGGGTAAACGGTTATGATGAACGGATATGAATACACAGGCATGGACGCAATTCTGGCGGGCAGCTTCCGGGCGGCCATCTATTGCAGGCTTTCCAAAGACGATGACCTTGACGGGGAGAGCGCCAGTATTGCCAACCAGCGGGATATGCTGGAAAGCTACTGCGAAAAGCAGGGATGGGAGGTTGTGGCAGTCTATCAGGACGATGGCTACACGGGGCTGAACATGGAGCGCCCCGACCTGAAACGGATGTTAAAGGCCATCGAGCGAAGGCAAATAAATCTTGTGATAACGAAAGATTTATCGAGATTGGGCCGAAACTACTTGCAGACCGGCACACTGATCGAGGACTTCTTCCCCCGTCACGGCGTCCGCTATATCGCCATGAATGACGGTATCGACACCATGCGGGACAACAACGACATTGCGCCGTTTAAGAACATCCTGAACGAGATGTACAGCAAGGATATTTCCAAGAAGGTACATTCCTCGTATCTTCTGAAAGCCCAGCAAGGCCAGTTTACCGGCTGTGTGGCTCCCTTTGGGTATCGGAAAGACCCGGAGGACAAAAACCACCTGCTGGTGGACGAGGAAACCGCCCCCATTGTCCGGCAAATCTTCCTTTGGGCGCTGGAAGGACACGGCCCCAACTTTATCCGGCGCAGGCTGGAAGAACAGAAGGTGCCTTGCCCTACATGGTGGAACCGGGAACGGGGCTTCCGCAATGTCCGCACCAAATGGGAAAAGAAAGACCCGGAAAACGGGCGGTATATGTGGGACTTCTCCGTGATAAAAGACATCTTGATGAATCCCGTTTATACCGGGGCGATAGCTTCCCAAAAGAAGGACTACCGCTTCAAAATCGGCACCATTGGCGAGAAGAAGCCGCAGGACTGGATCGTGGTGGAGGAACGGCACGAACCGTTGATTGACAGCAAAAGTTTTGCCATCGTGCAGGACAAGCTGAAATCCCGCCAGCGCCCCCGGCAGGACGGGGAAACCAGCCTGTTTGCCGGGCTTATCAAGTGCGGCGAGTGCGGCAAGTCGCTGACCATCCGCACCACCCACGCCAAGCACCCGCAGCAGATTTATGCCTGTAAGACCTATGGGGCGTTCGGCAAGAACCACTGTTCCCAGCACCGGGTAGAGTACGACACCCTTTACCACCTTGTCCTGAACAAAATCCGGGAGTGCGCCAAGGCTGCCCTGACCGATGGGGAAGCCATTGCCGGGAAGCTGACCAACACCTGCGAAGCCGAACAGAAAGGCCAGCGGGAAGCGTTGGAGCGTTCCCTGACAAAAGACGAGGAACGGATTGAGGTTCTGGAAAAGATGGTGCTGCGGCTCTATGAGGACATGGTTGCCGGGCGGATCAGCGAAGCCAACTTCAATCTCATGCTGGACAAGACGCAGAAGGAACAGGCTGAACTGAAAGAACGGGTTGCACAGGGGCGCAAGAAGCTGGCTGATGAAATGCGGCTGGCGATGGACGCCAAACAATGGGTGGACGCCATTCAGGAATATGCCGACATCACGGAGCTGGACGCAGCCACCCTAAACCGCCTGATTAAAGAAATCGTTGTCCATGAACACATCGACAGCGATAAGACACGACACATTTCTATCGAAATTCACTTCAATCTCAAACCCATCCCGGAGGTGGAACAGGTCAAGGGCTGACCTGTCTACGCTGGGGCGGTTCTAAAACAATTCCATATATTTTTTGACACGCCGCCGCCCGCCATCGAGCAAGGTTTTACTCCTAATTAGGGATAAAACAGCTCATGGCTGGCGCTGGTGTTGCCGTGGTCGGCATGGTCCTCGTACCCCTGCTCTCCAGCCTGTTCACCGTCTGATCGCTCCCGTCGTTAAGCTGTCATAAGAAATCCTTGCCGCCCCTGCCCCCAAGCGGGGGCGGCTGAAAGGAGGTTGACACCGTATGGATTTCTTACTCGATGCCCTTACTGACTGGCTCAAGGAAATGTTGGTAGGCGGCATTATGAGCAACTTATCGGGGATGTTCGATAGCGTGAACCAGCAGGTCGCAGACATTGCGACACAGGTGGGCCAGACCCCGCAGGGCTGGAACGGGAGTATTTTCAGCATGATCCAGAACCTCTCCAACTCCATCATGGTGCCGATTGCTGGCGTGATCCTGGCTATCGTGATGACGCTGGAGCTGATTCAGATGATTACCGACAAGAACAACCTGCATGATGTGGACACCTGGATGATCTTCAAGTGGGTGTTCAAATCTGCCGCTGCCATCCTCATCGTCTCAAACACCTGGAACATCGTGATGGGCGTGTTTGACGCAGCTCAAAGTGTGGTGGCGCAGGCGGCGGGCATCATCGGTTCCGACGCTTCCATCGACATCTCCTCTGTCATGACCGATATGGAGTCCCGGCTGATGGATATGGACCTGGGGCCGCTGTTCGGCCTGTGGTTCCAGTCGCTCTTTATCGGCATTACCATGTGGGCGCTTTACATTTGTATCTTTATCGTGATCTATGGCCGTATGATTGAGATTTACCTTGTGACTTCGGTGGCCCCCATCCCTATGGCCACCATGATGGGCAAGGAATGGGGCGGCATGGGCCAGAATTACCTGCGTTCGTTGGTCGCCCTGGGCTTCCAGGCATTTCTCATCATCGTCTGTGTGGCAATCTATGCCGTGCTGGTACAAAACATTGCCACCGAATCGGATGTCATCATGGCCATCTGGAGCTGTGTGGGTTATACGGTCCTGTTGTGCTTTACGCTCTTTAAGACCGGCAGCCTCGCAAAATCCGTTTTCAATGCACATTAACCAGGAAGGAGGTAATCCCATTGGCTTATGTACCCGTACCCAAGGATCTTACGAAAGTCAAAACCAAGGTCGCGTTCAACTTAACCAAGAGGCAGCTTGTCTGCTTCGGCGGCGGTGCGCTCATCGGCGTACCGCTTTTCTTCCTGCTCCGGGGGCCTGCGGGAAACAGCGTGGCGGCCATGTGTATGATGCTTGTCATGCTGCCCTTCTTCATGCTGGCGATGTATGAAAAGCACGGCCAGCCTCTGGAAAAGATCGTGGGCAACATCATCAAGGTGGCCGTGATCCGTCCCAAGGAGCGCCCGTATAAGACCAACAATTTCTATGCCGCTTTGGAGCGGCAGGAAAAACTCGACAAGGAGGTGTATGACATTGTTCACGGCAATCAAAAGCTGGCTGCACCGGCTGTTCGGAAAAAACGAAAAGACCGCGCAGCCGGTTAATCAGAAAAAGATGAAAAGGCTGTCCCGTGCCGACAGAAAGCAGATCGAGGCCGCCATCGCCCGTGCCAACCGCACGGACCGAAAAGAGAAGTCGGCTCAGGACAGCATCCCCTATGAACGGATGTGGCCGGATGGTATCTGCCGCGTGGCAGACGGCCACTACACAAAGACCATCCAGTTCCAGGACATCAACTATCAGCTCTCGCAGAACGAGGACAAGACAGCAATCTTCGAGGGTTGGTGTGACTTCCTCAACTACTTCGACAGCTCCATTCAGTTTCAGATGTCCTTTTTGAACCTCGCAGCCTCCGAGGAAACCTTTGCCCACGCCATCAACATTCCTCTCCAGGGGGATGATTTTGACAGTATCCGGGTGGAGTACATGACCATGCTGCAAAACCAGCTGGCAAAAGGTAACAATGGCCTTATCAAGACCAAGTATCTCACCTTCGGTATCGACGCGGACAGCCTCAAGGCCGCCAAGCCTCGCCTGGAGCGCATTGAGACCGACATCCTGAACAACTTCAAGCGCCTGGGTGTGGCCGCTGAGACCCTGGACGGCAAGGCGCGGCTGGCACAGCTCCACGGTATCTTCCACATGGATGAACAGGTGCCGTTTCGCTTTGAATGGGATTGGCTGGCTCCGTCCGGTCTGTCCACCAAGGACTTCATCGCACCGTCCGGCTTCGAGTTCCGCACCGGCAAGCAGTTCCGTATGGGCAAGAAATACGGGGCTGTTTCTTTTTTGCAGATTCTCGCGCCGGAGCTGAATGACCGAATGCTGGCGGATTTTCTGGACATGGAATCCAGCCTGATCGTCAGCCTGCATATCCAGTCCGTGGACCAGATCAAGGCCATCAAAACGGTCAAGCGGAAAATCACCGACCTGGACCGCAGCAAGATTGAGGAACAGAAAAAGGCTGTCCGGGCCGGGTATGACATGGACATCATTCCCTCCGACCTTGCCACCTACGGTGCCGAGGCCAAGAAGCTCTTGCAGGACTTGCAGAGCCGGAACGAGCGAATGTTCCTTGTCACCTTTCTGGTGCTGAACACGGCGGACAATCCCCGGCAGCTGGACAACAATGTATTCCAGGCCAGCTCTATCGCACAGAAGTACAACTGCCAGCTGACAAGGCTTGACTTCCAGCAGGAAGAAGGGCTAATGTCCGCACTGCCCCTGGGCCTCAATCAGATCGAGATTCAGCGAGGGCTGACCACCAGTTCCACGGCTATCTTTGTTCCGTTCACTACCCAGGAGCTGTTCCAGAACGGCAAAGAGGCGCTGTACTACGGGATCAACGCCCTGTCCAACAACCTCATCATGGTGGACCGCAAGCTGCTGAAAAATCCCAACGGACTGATTCTTGGTACGCCGGGTTCCGGCAAGTCCTTCAGCGCCAAGCGCGAGATCGCCAACTGTTTCCTGCTCACCAATGATGACATCATCATCTGTGACCCGGAGGCCGAGTACGCGCCCTTGGTGGAGCGCCTGCATGGGCAGGTCATTAAGATTTCGCCCACCTCCACCAACTACATCAACCCGATGGACCTGAACCTGGACTATTCGGACGATGAAAGTCCGTTGTCCCTCAAGTCTGACTTCATCCTGTCTTTGTGTGAGCTGATCGTGGGCGGCAAGGAGGGCTTGCAGCCGGTACAGAAAACCATCATTGACCGCTGTGTGCGGCTGGTCTATCAGACCTATCTCAATGACCCCCGCCCGGAGAATATGCCCATCTTGGAGGACCTTTACAACCTACTGCGGACGCAGGAGGAAAAAGAGGCACAGTACATTGCCACGGCGCTGGAAATCTATGTAACCGGCTCCCTCAATGTGTTCAACCACCAGAGTAATGTGGACATCAACAACCGCATTGTCTGCTATGACATCAAGGAGCTGGGCAAGCAGCTGAAAAAGATCGGTATGCTGGTGGTCCAGGACCAGGTGTGGAACCGCGTCACCATCAACCGTGCCGCCCACAAGTCCACCCGTTACTACATCGACGAGATGCATCTGCTGCTGAAAGAAGAACAGACCGCCGCCTACACGGTGGAGATTTGGAAGCGATTCAGAAAGTGGGGCGGCATCCCCACCGGCATCACGCAGAATGTCAAGGACCTGCTTTCTTCCCGCGAGGTGGAGAACATCTTTGAGAACTCCGACTTCGTGTATATGCTCAACCAGGCGGGTGGAGACCGGCAGATTCTCGCCAAGCAGCTGGGCATTTCCCCGCACCAGCTCAGCTATGTGACCCACTCCAGCGAGGGCGAGGGCCTGCTGTTCTATGGCTCCACGATCTTGCCTTTCGTGGATCACTTCCCGAAGAATACCGAGCTGTACCGCATTATGACCACCAAACCCCAGGAACTGAAAAAGGAGGATGAATGACCATGAAACCCAATACTGAACTGAACACCATGATGTTTTTTGACGATGCCCTGGAGAGTGAGCGCACCTGTCTGCTCACCGAGCTGGCCGATGCCGTCAGCGAGACCCGCACGGCGGCGGATCAGGCGGCGGAGCTGAACGAGGATGGCGAGGCGGGTCTGCTGCGCCTGACGGAAATCTGGTGCGCCATGAACGGTGTTCCCGCCATCGTCATCTTCGAGGGCAGCCAGTCTGAGCTGCTGGCCAATGTGGTGGCGCAGATCTACGCCCATCTGCTTCAGCACCCCTTCCATGACCCTGTGGGGCTGGCCGTCTGTGTGGAGCTGCGCTACATGACGGACGCCCTCATGCTGGGTGAATGGTTTGAATAAGGAACCGCGCCTGCGCTTTACAGACGAGGAACGCTCTGACCCGGCGCTGGAGAAGCCCATTCGTAAGGCGGACAAGGCCGCCGCCAAAGCGGATAAGGCGCAGGCTAAAATTCCCAAAAAGCAGGTCCGGCAAAAGACGGTAGACCCGGAGACCGGTAAAGTGACCACCAAGCTGGTGCTGGAGGACAAGAAGAAGCCGCCCTCCAAGCTGTCCCATGCGGTGCGGGATACCCCCGCCAATGCCGCCCTGGGGAAAGTTCACAAGGAAATCCGGGAGACCGAACAGGACAATGTGGGCGTGGAGAGCGCCCACAAGTCCGAGGAGGCTGCTGAGACCGGCGCACGGTTGGTTCGGGAGGGCTACCGCAGCCACAAGTTGAAGCCCTACCGCAAGGCAGCCCAGGCCGAGCAGAAGCTGGAGAAGGCCAATGTGAACGCCCTGTATCAGAAGTCCCTGCGGGAAAATCCTCAGTTTGCCAGCAACCCCATTTCCCGCTGGCAGCAGAAACAGGCCATCAAAAAGGAATACGCTGCCGCCAAGCGCGCCGGTCAAACTGCCGGGAATACCGCAAGCGCAGCCCAAAAGACCGGCAAGGCCGCCAAGACGGTCAAGGAAAAGGCACAGGAGGCCGGGGCATTCGTCATGCGCCACAAAAAGGGCTTTCTGATTGCTGGCGCGATCTTCCTGCTGGTCTGTATGCTGCTCAACACCATGTCCTCTTGCTCCATGATGGCGCAGAGCATCGGTTCTGTGGTGTCCGGCACCACCTATCCGTCGGATGACCCGGAGCTGGTGGCGGTGGAGGCGGACTACGCTGCCAAGGAAGCGGCGCTGCAAGTCGAGATCGACAACATCGAAAGCAGCCATCCGGGGTATGACGAGTACCGCTACGACCTCGACATGATCGGGCATGACCCCCATGAGCTGGCGGCCTACCTGTCCGCTGTCTTGCAGGGCTACACCCGGCAGAGCGCCCAGGCAGAGCTGGAGCGTGTATTTGATGCCCAGTATCAGCTGACGCTCACCGAGGAAGTTGAAGTACGCTATCGGACGGAAACCCGGACTGACAGCGAGGGCAATAGCTACACCGTTCAGGTTCCTTACAACTACTACATTCTGAATGTGAAGCTCACCAGCAAGCCCATTTCGTCTGTTGCCTCGGAGCTGTTGACCCCGGAACAGCTGGAGATGTACCAGGTGTACCGGCAGACGCTGGGCAACAAGCCGCTGATTTTCGGCGGTGGTTCCTCCGACACCAGCGATTCCGAGAGTTTAGCTGGTGTTGAGTTCGTCAACGGCACCCGCCCCGGCAATCAGGCCGTGGTGGATATAGCCAAAAGCCAGGTGGGCAATGTGGGCGGTCAGCCCTACTGGAGCTGGTACGGCTTTAACAGTCGCGTGGAGTGGTGCGCCTGCTTTGTATCCTGGTGCTACGGCCAGATGGGGCTGTCCGAGCCGCGCTTTGCCGCCTGCCAGTCCCAGGGCATCCCGTGGTTCCAGTCTCACGGACAATGGGGCGGGCGTGATTACGCCAATATTGCCCCCGGCGACGCCATCTTCTTCGATTGGGACCTGGATGGCAGCGCCGACCATGTGGGCCTTGTGGTCGGCACGGACGGCAGCCGGGTCTACACCGTGGAGGGCAATTCCGGCGACGCCTGCAAGATCAAGAGTTATTCCCTGACCTACGAGTGCATCAAGGGTTACGGCCTGATGAACTGGTAAGGCCGATTTATGAGAAAAGGAGTGATTGAAATGGCTAAGAACAAAATCCAGCGCATTGACCAGGAGATTGCCAAGGTCCGCGAGAAGATCGCGGAGTACCAGGATAAGCTGAAAGCCCTGGAGGCGCAGAAAACCGAGGCGGAGAACCTGGAGATCGTCCAGATGGTGCGCGCTCTGCGGCTGACCCCGGAGCAGCTGAACGCCATGCTCTCCGGCGGTACGGTCCCTGGCATGGCCGCTGCCTCCGCCAACTACAACGAACAGGAGGACACCGACCATGAAGAATAAGAGAATTTTCAAAACCCTTTCGGCTCTCTGCGCCGCCCTGGTGCTGATGATGGGCCTTTCCGTGACCGCCTTTGCCCAAGGGACGGACCAGCCCCCGGCGGAGGACGCCACAAACGACGCCAATGTGGTGGTGGAGGAAACCGAGGACAGTCCGGCTCTGACCCCGGATGGCAACGCCGCCCTGGTGGATGATTTCGGCGGCAACAAGCAGCTCATCACCGTCACCACCAAGGCGGGCAACTATTTCTACATCCTCATTGACCGGGCCAACGAGGACAAGGAAACCGCTGTCCACTTCTTGAACCAGGTGGACGAGGCGGACCTGATGGCGCTGATGGAGGACGGTCAGACCACCCAGGAGCAGCCCGCCACCTGTACCTGTACGGAGAAATGTGTAGCCGGTGCGGTCAATACCGCCTGCCCGGTGTGTGCCACCAATATGAGCAGCTGCACGGGCAAGGAGCCGGAACCGGAGACCCCGGAAGAAACCCCGGAGCTGGAAGAACCGGCGCAGAAACCCGCAGGACTGAATCCGGCCATTCTTTTGGCGGTGCTGGCTCTGATGGGTGGCGGCGGTGCTTTTGCCTACTTTAAGCTGGTGAAAAACAAACCCAAGACCAAGGGAAACGACAATTTGGACGATTATGACTACGGCGAGGATGATACCGACCAGGAGGACGAGGACTCCTGGGAGACCGAGGAATCTGACGAGCTGGACGCTGACGGGGGCGGCGACGAGGAAAGCGAGGACAAGACGGTTTGACCCGCTTCACCGACAGCCCCTATGAACGCATGATGACACGCAGGCCGGAGGGCGGGAAGGAAACTTCCCGTCCTCCTTCTTTATCTCCCGGCCACCCCTGTTATGGCTGCGGAAATTACCGTGACGGTCAGCCCTGCGTGGGATTCTGCCACCGGCAGCTGACCGCATGGCTGCGGGAAAGGAGGAAGAAAAACAATGAAGCTGGTGATCGCTGAGAAACCGTCCGTTGCCCAAAGTCTGGCCGCCGTGATCGGGGCCACCGCCCGCAAGGACGGCTATCTGGAGGGCAGCGGCTGGCGAGTGAGCTGGTGTGTGGGCCATCTGGCTGGTCTGGCCGACGCCGACGCTTATAACCCGGACTACGCCAAGTGGCGCTATGACGATCTGCCCATTCTGCCGGAACCCTGGCAGATGGTGGTGAGCAAGGACAAGAAGAAACAGTTTGATGTGCTGAAACAGCTGATGAACGCCCCGGATGTGACCGAGGTGGTGAACGCCTGCGATGCCGGACGCGAGGGGGAGCTGATCTTCCGCAGCGTCTACGAGCTGGCGGGCTGCCAGAAGCCCATGAAGCGGCTCTGGATTTCCTCGATGGAGGATTCCGCCATCCGGGAGGGCTTTGCGAACCTGCGCCCCGGCGCGGACTATGACGGCCTGTGGGATGCGGCACTCTGCCGCGCCAAGGCGGACTGGCTGGTGGGTATCAATGCCACCCGGCTGTTTTCCGTGCTGTACCACCGGACCCTCAACATCGGGCGCGTCATGTCCCCAACACTGGCCCTCATTGTCCAGCGGGAGGCCGAGATCGACACCTTTAAGCCGGTGCCGTTTTACACGGTGACGCTGGAGCTGCCCGGTTTCTCTGTTTCAGGGGAACGCATGGTGGACAAGGTCGCCGCCCAGCAGCTGAAAACGGCCTGCCAGGGTGCGGCTGCTACGGTGAAAAAGGTGGAGCGCAAGGACAAATCCGAGAAGCCGTCCGCCCTCTATGACCTGACCACCCTCCAGCGGGACGCCAACCGGCTGCTGGGGTTCACAGCCCAGCAGACCCTGGACTATTTGCAGAACCTCTATGAAAAGAAGCTCTGTACCTACCCCCGGACGGACAGCTGTTACCTGACTTCGGATATGGCAGCGAGTCTGCCGGAGCTGGTCCGGCTCACTGCTGGGGCGCTGCCCTTTGCCGCTGGTATGGAGCTTGCCTGCAATGCGGCCCAGGTCATCAACGACAAGAAAGTGACCGACCACCATGCGGTGATCCCTACCCGCAACCTCCAGGGCGCGGACCTGACCGGCCTGCCGGTGGGCGAAAAGGCGGTGCTGGAGCTGGTGGCTCTGCGGCTGCTGTGCGCCGTGGCCCAACCCTATACCTTTGCAGAAACCGCCGTTGTTGTAGAGTGCGCCGGTGCGGAGTTTACCGCCAAAGGCCGCACGGTGAAAGATCACGGCTGGCGGGCGCTGGACGCTGTATACCGCGCAGGGCTGAAAAATGTGGAGCCGGAAACCGAGGACAAGGCTCTGCCGGAGCTGTCTGAAGGTCAGACGCTGCCCCTTTCTGGTGCTGCCGTCAAGGAGGGCAAGACCACTCCGCCCAAGCACTTCACCGAAGATACGCTACTCTCCGCAATGGAGACTGCCGGGAAGGACGATATGCCGGAGGATGCCGAGCGCAAGGGCCTGGGGACCCCGGCCACCCGCGCCGGGATTCTGGAAAAGCTGGTTTCCACCGGCTTTTTGGAGCGTAAAATGAGCAAGAAAACCGTGCAGCTCCTGCCGTCCCATGACGCGGTATCCCTTATCACCGTGTTGCCGGAGCAGCTGCAATCGCCCCTTCTGACTGCTGAGTGGGAGTACCGGCTGGGTGAGATCGAGCGTGGCGAGCTGGCCCCGGAGGATTTCATGGCTGGGATTAGTGCCATGCTCAAAGAACTTGTGGGAACCTATCAAGCTATCAAGGGAACTGAGTATTTGTTCAGCCCTTCCCGCGAAGCGGTGGGCAAATGCCCCCGCTGTGGCGGAGAGGTTGCAGAAATGCAAAAAGGCTTCTTCTGTCAGACAGAATCTTGCAAATTTGCAATTTGGAAAAACAACAAGTGGTGGGAGATGAAGCACAAGCAACCTACCAAAGCCATCGTAACGGCACTGCTCAAAGATGGCCGCGCTCATGTGAGGGGCTTGTACTCCGAGAAAACCGGCAAGACCTACGATGCCACTGTGGTGTTGGCGGATGATGGGCAGTACGCCAACTTCAAGCTGGAGTTTGACCAGCAGAAAGGTGGCAAACGATGAAGCTCTCACGCTATGAACAGGAAACCATCATCCTCTACAACCAGGCCGAAGCCACCGCCGAGGTCTATACCCATGACCCCCGGCTGCTGGAGAAGCTGCGGCGACTGGCAGAGAAATACCCGGACCAGATTGTGAAAAAGGATCGCCAGACCTTTCTCGTTCCCAAACGCTGTGTGTCCGTCCGGGAACCGTACAGCGCCGAGCGCCGTAAGGCAGCCAGTGAACTGGCCAAGGCTGCCGGATACAGGCCGCCCACCCCCAAGAAAGGCAATGAGTAAGCATGGCTGAAAGTGTCTTTGAGGCTGTCAAGCAGTCCATCACCGTCCGAGAAGCAGCGCAGATGTACGGAATCGAGGTCAATCGGAGCGGCATGGCCTGTTGTCCCTTCCACGATGACAAAAATCCCAGCATGAAGCTGAACGAGGAATATTTTTACTGCTTTGGCTGCGGAGCCACCGGCGATGTGATCGACTTCACAGCGAGGCTCTACAATCTGTCCCCCAAAGAGGCCGCCGAGAAGCTGGCCCAGGATTTTGGCCTGGCTTATGACAGTCAGGCCCCTCCCCGGCGACGTTATGTCCGGCAGAAATCCGAGGCGCAGAAATTCAAGGAGGACCGAGACCATGCCTTTCGTGTCCTGGCCGACTACTTTCATTTGCTCCGCAAGTGGGAAACGGACTACACACCCAAAACACCGGAGGAAAATCCACATCCCCGATTCATGGAGGCAATCCAGAAAAAGGACTATGTGGGCTATCTGCTGGATTTTTTTCTGGAGAACAGCCCGGAGGAGCAAAAGCTGTGGATTGCCGAACATCAATCAGAAATAGCCAAATTGGAAAGGAGAGTGAAATTCATGGCTGATAAGCCCACCAATCGAGAACGGTTACAAGAGATCACAGCGGGCATTGAACAGGGTATCAAGGAACTGTTTGAGAGCGAGAAGTATATGCGCTATCTGTCCGTCATGTCCAAGTTCCACCGCTACTCCGTCAACAACACCATGCTCATCTATATGCAGCGCCCGGACGCCACCCTGGTGGCCGGGTTCAACAAATGGAAAAACCAGTTTGAACGCCATGTGAAAAAGGGCGAGCATGGCATCACCATCATCGCCCCCACGCCCTACAAAAAGAAAATCGAGGAAATGAAGCGCGACCCGGACACCCATGCCCCCATCCTGGACGCAGACGGCAAGGCGGTCATGGAGGAAAAGGAAATCGAAATCCCCATGTTCCGCCCGGTGAAGGTGTTTGATGTGAGCCAGACGGACGGCAAGCCCCTGCCGGAGCTGGCTTCCAGCCTGTCCGGGACGGTGCCGCACTATGAGGCTTTCATGGAAGCTCTGCGCCGCTCGGCCCCCGTTCCCATCGAGTTTGAGCCGATGGCCGAGAACATGGACGGCTATTTTTCCTCTGACCAGCAGCGGATCGCCATCCGGGAAGGCATGAGCGAGGTGCAGACCGTTTCTGCCGCTGTCCATGAAACCGCGCACAGCAAGCTCCACGACCCCAAAAAGCATGAAGCGGAATCGACCTGGAAGATCGTGATGGTGAGCGAGGGCGGCACCAAGCATGACTTCCGTCTGGACTTCGCCACCGAAGCAGAGGCGGAACAGGCCGCCGCCGAGGAAGGCTGGCACTTTGTGGACGAGAATCGGTTTGAGTGGCGGCTGGAGGTGGAGGAAGATCTGACGGCGGTGAAACAGGCCGCCAAGAACCGCAACACCGAGGAAGTGGAGGCCGAGAGCATTTCCTATGCGGTCTGTCAGTATTTCGGCATCCAGACCGGCGAAAACAGTTTTGGCTACATCGCTTCCTGGTCGAAGGACAAGGAACTGAAGGAGCTGCGGGCCAGTCTGGAGACTATCAACAAGACTTCCAGCGAGCTGATTAACGACATCGAGCGCAATTACAAGGAAATCTGCAAGGAGCGCGGCATTGACCTGACTGCCGCCCCGGAGCGGGACCCTATCGAGCAGCTGGCGGCAGACATCGACCAGTTCACTTTTGATTATGACCCTTATGAGTATCGGAACAATGCAGATAGCCGTGAGGACGCACTGCACGAACTGACTGCCACACTCCGAAGCGGAGATGCCAGCGGTGTACGCGAATGGCTCCAGAATATCGTGAACGAGGACGAACCAGATGAAACCACCCAAAAAGCTGCCGAGCTTATGGGACGCCTGGATCAGCTGGTGCCGATGACTGAACCGGAACAGCTGACCGAGCCGGAAAATACCGAAAGTGTCCAGCCCAGCGCCGAGTACCGGGAGGCCCTGTTGGTACTGGATGATACCAGCTACCTTCATGTTCAGCCCTGTGACACCGGCTGGGACTACACGCTCTACGATGTGGCAACCATGAAGCAGATGGACGGCGGCCAGTTGGACGGGCCGGATATGGGCCGTTCCACAGCGGTAAGCCATATCTGCGAGGACCTGGGGATGGGCGGCAAGTCCATCAAGTATGCGCCGCTGTCCATGATCGAGACTTTGCAGGAGGCCGCCTACCAGCAGACCGCAGAAGCAGCCGCCACCCAGCTGCCGGATGTCCAGGAGCAGGCGTTGGACGAGTATCCCATGCCGGACCCGGTGCTGACCCAGGATGATCTGGAGAAGTGTGGCTACTTGGACAGCGATTTGCTGCCCCTCTCCAAAGAGAGAGCCTATGAGCTGATGGATCGTGACCTGACTGTTTACATTATCCAAGAGGGCGAAAACCCGGAAATGGCCTTTGATACCGCTGACCTGGACGCCCATGACGGTATCTTTGCTGTGTCCCGCGAGGAATGGGAGGAAAGCCCGGAGTTTCACGAAAAAGTTTTGGAACGACAGGATCGGCAGTTGGAACGAGAACAGGCATTTCTTTCCCATGAGGGAAACTGTTTTGCTATTTATCAGGTGAGCCAGGACGATCCGCAGAATGTGCGTTTTATGAATCTGGATTGGCTGCAATCCCACAATCTGTCCGTAGAGCGGAGCAACTATGACCTTATCTACACCGCCCCTCTGGACGGTTCTGGCAGTACCATGGAGCAGCTGGAAAGGCTGTATGAGCAGTTCAATCTGCAAAAACCGGTGGATTTTCACAGCCCGTCTATGAGTGTCAGTGACATCGTTGCCATCAAGCAGAATGGTCAGGTATCCTGTCATTACTGCGACAGTGTTGGTTTCACCCAGGTGCCGGGTTTCTTGCCGGAAAATTCGCTGAGAAATGCGGAAATGGCGGTGGAAGATGATTACGGCATGATCGACGGGATCATCAACAACGGCCCCAAGGAGCCGGCAGTGGCCCAGTTGGAACAGCAGGCCCGCAGCGGCCAGCCGATCTCTCTCATGGATTTGGCTGCCGCTGCCCACCGGGAGGACCGGGAAAAGAAAAAGTCCGTCATGGAGCAGCTGAAAAACCAGCCCAAGGCGGAACACAAAAAGACAGCGCCCAAAAAGAGCGCGGAAAGGGAGATTTGATATGGGAAACTTCACTTTTGAGGAAACGAACCTTCTTTGCATCTACAACACCGGCAGTCGCACCGGGCTGATCGACGCTCTGACGGAGATGCGCGGTGAGCTTTCGCCGGAGGAAGCCGAGCTGCGGGAGCTGACCGACAGTGCCCTGGGCAAGCTCCAGGCCATGAGCGACGCCGAGTTTGCCGAGCTGGAGCTGTTCCCGGATTTCGACGAGTAAGAACCACACAAAGATCCAGTGGGGCGGCCTGATGTGCCGCCCCATTTCTATTTAACATGAAGGGAGGACAGAAAACCATGCCATCCAAAGCTGAATTTTACCGGCAGATGGCCGAACAGGTATCGACCCAGCTTGTGGGCAGCTGGAAAGAATGGACGGCCTTTCTCACTACTGCCGCCCGCCTATATAAGTACCCGTTCCATGAGCAGATGATGATTTACGCCCAGCGCCCGGATGCCACCGCCTGCGCCGAGTATGATTTATGGAATGAAAAAATGGGCCGGTATGTGCGCCGTGGCTCCAAGGGTATTGCCCTGGTGGACGATTCCGGCGACAAGCCCCGCCTGCGCTATGTGTTCGATATTTCCGACACCGGCACCCGCGAACACTCCCGTACCCCCTGGCTGTGGCAGCTGGAGGAACAGCACATTGGGCCTGTGTCGGCCATGCTGGAACGCAACTACGGCGTTGCCGGTGACAATCTTGCCCAGCAGCTCATTGATGTGGCTGGAAAACTGGCGAGTGAGTATTGGGACGAGCATCAGCAGGACTTCCGCTACATCGTTGACGGTTCGTTCCTGGAGGAGTACGATGATCTCAACATCGAAGTCCAATTTAAGTCCGCCGCCACCGTCAGCATTGCCTACGCCCTGATGTCCCGCTGTGGGCTGGATACGGAACAATATTTCCAGCATGAGGACTTCATGCCGATTTTCGATTTCAATACCCCGGCCACGGTTGGGGCGTTGGGCGCAGCGGTCAGCCAGATGAATCAGCAGGTGCTGCGGCAGATCGGCGTCACCATCCAGAACTATGAGCGCGAGCAACTCGCGGAAAGGAGTGTTACGCATGGAGAACAACCTGACTTACACCATGAACGGAGATTATCAGATTCCCGACCTGAAGCTGACCGAACAGCCGGAGAAGCCCTTGGGCAAGTACGGCAGGATGCGGAAAGCGTACCTGAAGGACCACCGACCCCTGATCTACAATCAGTTGCTACTGACCGAGAAGCTGTACCCGCACCTGCTGGAGATCGACGAGACGGCGAACAGCCGTCTGGAGCAGATGATGCCCCAGCTGGCGGCGGCAGCAGGCGCGACGGAGCAGTTGAAAGCCAGAGACCCGATGAAGTGGGTGGGCCTGATGAACACCTGCAAGGCCCAGGCCGAGGAGATTCTGATGGCGGAGCTTATTCACAGCTGAGTTTCTTCCTCTCCGAAGCAGAACAAATCAGAATCATAGATGAAGCAGAGAATGTGAAAACATCCTCTGCTTTTTCTTTTGCCCAGGCTGACATCGACCATGTGCTGCGGCTGGGCGGAAACACCTATCGCCAGAGAGAGCGCATTGTCGCGGCCTTTGAGGAGCAGAAGTCCACCGCCGAGATCGCAGACACCCTGAAAAATCTGTACCATGGCGGCAATGGGATCGGCAGCATCACTGCATGGTATGCCGAGGATGGAATCCATCTGTCCCACGGCAAAACAGCCCGTTACGACAAGTCCGCCCAGGTCATTTCCTGGGAGAGTGCCGCCGAGCGTATCGGCCAGCTTTTGCAGGACGGCCAGTTTGCCACCAATGTGGAGCTGGCTGAGGCAGCGGGCTATGAACGCTCCCTCCTTGCGGAAAGATTCTGGGAATTGTATCACGATTTCAGCGAGGAAGCCAGAGAAGCCGGGTATCTGCCCAGCCTTGCCAACAATCCGGGGCGCGGTTTCCCGGAGGAATCCGCATGGCTCACCGAGCAGCTGAAAAGCCCGGAGTTTCGCCAGAACCTTGCGGAAGAATATGCCGCGTTCTGGACGGCCTACCAACAGGATCGGGATTTGCTGCGCTTCCACTACCACAAGCCCAAAGAGATTTGGGAGAACCTGCGAGATCTGTCCTTGCCTCGCACCACCTTTACCTCTCAGTTGACGGAAGAACCTTCGGTCAAGCAGTTTATCTCTGAGGACGAGATCGACGCCGCCATGACCAGAGGCAGCGGATTTGAAGGCGGTAAGGGCCGAGTTTTCACCTTTTTCCAGGAACCCCATACGGATAAGGAAAAGGTGGATTTTCTCAAACACGAGTATGGTATTGGCGGTCACTCCCATGCCCTGTCCGGTGCAATGAAAAGCGATGAAAGCCACGACGGAAAAGGTCTGCACTACAAAAAAGACGGCTGCCCGGATGTGCATTTCACCTGGGAGAAAGTTGCCAAACGGATTACCAACCTGATCCAGAAGGGACGCTATCTCACCGAACAGGAACAGGCGGAGTATGACAAAATCCAGGCAGAGAAGGCCCTGGCGGAAGAAGATGCCCTGCAAGCCCAGCAGCCGGACCCGACTGTATGGGAATACAATGGCGTCAAGGAGCGCCACCCGGATGATATGGTCCTGTATCAGATGGGCGATTTCTTTGAGCTATACGGTGAGGACGCCAAAACTGCTGCTGCGGAATTGGAACTCAATCTCACGACTCGCGCTATTCCCGGCGGTGGCCGTGTAGAAATGTGCGGCTTTCCGGCAAATCGGTTGGAGCAGGCTGTGGAACAGCTACGGGATAAGCATGATGTGACCATTTCCGCTGTCCCGGAGGGCGGCAAAGAGCGTCAGGAATATTCCATGCCCTCTATCGACCATGAGGCAGAACAGCACATCAATGCCCAGGAAGCGGAGTTTGGCGCAGACGGGACCAGAGTATTCCGGGATACCGAAGCAAACGCAGCCCCTACGATTCGGGAGCTGCATGAGCAATACAAGCCCATCGTGCTGGAGGCTGTTACCCAGGACATCAGATACCGGAACGCCTGCGGTCATAGTGACTACGAGAACGCCGTGATCGAGGGCAACGCCGCTATTCGCCGTGCTGTCCTGGGGTCCGGTAATATGGGGCTGCTTCGCCTCTATTCTGACACCCCGGAGTTCCGGCAGCGCCTTCATCGGGAAGTCATAGACGAGACCTATCCCAAGCTCCATGAGCTGCTGCGTCCTCTCTCGGACAATGACATCGACAAGGCTATCCAGGACTGGAATGGCAAAATCGAGAGCAAACACGCCGTTGTCCGCTACATGAAAGACCATGCGCGAGAAAGAGACACCGCAGCATGGCTGGCCCATGAGTTTGATGGTGGCGATGGTAAAACCCCGTTTGCGATCCGCCCGGAAAGCCCCGAAGGAACGGCACTGCCCTGGCCCAAGGTGCAGCGCCGGATTGCCCAGCTCATCAAGGAGGATCGCTTCTACACCCAGGTCGAACAGGATAATCTGGACGATGTGGACCCCATCGCCATCCGGGAGACCCTGGCCCAGCGCGGCATTGTGGACGGCCATGTGGTGGACCCGGAAAAGCTGGACAACGACCCCTTTATTCAGCAGGTCATGCGGGATGTGGAGGCCATATCCAGGGAGACCACTCAAGCCGACCAGCCGGAACAGCCTTCTTCCGGCGATTCGCGTGTTCCTGTGTCAGACGAAGAATATGCTGCGGCCCGTGGCACGGTCCGGGAACGGACTTCTTATGATCCAACAGTCCCTCCATACAATGTGGGGGATATTGTCTATCTGGATGACCTCGCCCACCGGATCACGGAGCTGCGGGATGACACGGTGCAGCTGCTGCCCACCGGCATGAGCTATCCCATCTACCGGGCTGAGAGCCGGGAACGGTTTGAGCAGCTTTTGCGGGAGGATAACCGCAATGACTTCTATACCGAGTTCCTGCCTGCAAATCTGGATACGGTGGACCAGGACCTGCGGGATGTGCTTGCCCATGGCCTGATTGGTGAAGCGGACAAGGCGGAGCTTTCCGAGCTTCTTCGCAACGGCAAGAGCAACCAGGAGGTGGCCCTGTGGCTGAGCCGGGCCTATCCCAACATCGTGGAAACGATGGAGCTGGAGACCGGCGAGACCGCCGATTACCGCACGATGCCGGAAGGTATTGAGCTGGAAGTGCTGGATGCAGATGAAAAGCGTCTGGCCATGCTGTTCTTCCAGTGGAGCGAGGTTGCGCCTTTGCTGCGCGGGATGTATGCCCGTCAGCTGGACGGTTTTGGGCAGGAACGCCCCGAACCGGCTGCCGAAGCTCCGACCTTCCAATCCGAGACTGTGGCTGTCTATCCGGGCGACAAGAACCATCTGCCCTATGATGTGGTTGTTCAGACCCTGAGAACCAATGAGCCGGAGCCGCCTACACCTGTCACCGAGCTGGAGAAAACCCCGGATGAAGTGCTGGACGAACACCCCGTTTCCATTCAGGTAAACGGCGAGTGGCAGACCTTCCCCAATGTCAAAGCTGCCGAGAAAGCCTCTTATGAGGAATACAAGGCCAATCTGAGCCGCACCGCCGAGAATTTCCGTATCACTGACGATCACCTGGGCGAAGGCGGCCCCAAGGCCAAGTTCCAGGCCAATGTCGAGGCAATCAAGCTGCTGAAATACCTGGAGGAAACCACCGGGCAGGCAACGCCGGAGCAGCAGCAAGTCCTCTCCCGGTATGTGGGCTGGGGCGGGTTGGCGGATGCTTTTGACCCTGACAAGGAAAGCTGGAGCAAGGAATATGCCCAGCTGAAGGAGCTGCTGACCCCAGAGGAATATGCCGCTGCCAGAGGTTCTACCCTCAACGCGCACTACACCAGCCCTACGGTCATCAAAGCGATTTACGAGGCTGTGGGCCGTATGGGATTTGAGACCGGCAACATCCTGGAACCGTCCTGCGGTGTGGGTAATTTCTTCGGTATGCTGCCGGAGGAAATGCGGAACAGCCGTCTGTACGGCGTGGAGCTGGATTCCATCAGCGGGCGGATCGCCCAGCAGCTCTATCCCAAGGCCGACATCACCGTGGCCGGTTTTGAAACCACCGACAGGCGGGACTTCTATGACCTTGCCATCGGCAATGTACCTTTCGGCCAGTATCAGGTTCGGGACAAAGCCTACGACAAGCTGAATTTCAGCATTCATAACTACTTTTTTGCCAAGGCGTTGGACCAGGTGCGTCCCGGTGGCGTGGTGGCCTTTGTCACCAGCCGCTATACGATGGACGCCAAAGATTCCACCGTGCGCCGGTATCTGGCCCAGCGCGCCGAGCTGCTGGGGGCTATCCGTCTGCCCAACAATGCGTTCAAGGCCAATGCCGGGACCGAGGTTGTATCGGACATCATCTTCCTCCAAAAGCGAGATCGCCCGCTGGACATTGTACCGGAGTGGACGCAGACCGGGCAGACCGAGGACGGCTTTTCCATCAACCGCTATTTCCTGGACCACCCGGAAATGGTGCTGGGCCGACAGGAACCGGAAAGCACCGCTCACGGCATGGACTACACCGTGAACCCCATTGAGGGGCTGGAGCTTGCCGATCAGCTGCATGATGCCGTGAAGTACATTCGCGGCACCTACCAGGAAGCCGAGCTGCCGGAGCTGGGCGAGGGCGAAGCCATCGACACTTCTATCCCTGCTGACCCCAATGTGAAAAATTACTCCTACACCGTTGTGGACGGCGATGTGTATTACCGTGAAAACAGCCGTATGGTACGGCCTGACCTGAATGCCACCGCCGAAGCCCGTGTGAAGGGGCTGGTGGGTCTGCGGGAATGTGTCCAGCAGCTCATTGATCTGCAAATGGATGCCGCCACACCGGACAGCGCCATCCAGGATAAACAGGCCGAACTGAACCGGCTCTATGACAGCTTCTCTGCAAAATATGGCCTTATCAATGACCGGGCGAACCGGCTGGCCTTTGCTGATGATTCCAGCTACTATCTGCTCTGCGCGCTGGAAGTCATTGACGAGGACGGCAAGCTGGAGCGCAAGGCGGATATGTTCACTAAGCGCACCATCAAGCCCCACAAGGCGGTGGACACTGTGGATACCGCAAGTGAAGCTCTGGCCGTATCAATTTCCGAAAAAGCCTGTGTCGATATGGCGTATATGTCGGAGCTGACCGGCAAGACTGGCGATGAGCTGGCCGCCGAGCTGCAAGGCGTGATCTTCCGTGTACCTGGGCAGTTGGAGAAAGACGGCACTCCCCATTATGTGACCGCCGACGAGTATCTGTCCGGCAATGTGCGGCGCAAGCTGCGTCAGGCACAGCGGGCCGCACAGCAGGACCCTTCCTTTGCAGTCAATGTGGAGGCCCTTACCGCTGCCCAGCCCAAAGACCTGGATGCGTCGGAGATTGAGGTGCGCCTGGGCGCTACCTGGATCGACAAAGAGTACATCCAGCAGTTTATGTATGAGACCTTCGACACGCCGTTTTATCTTCAGCGCAATATCGAGGTCAACTATTCTTCTTTCACCGCTGAGTGGCAGATCACCGGTAAAAGCTCTGTAAGCCAGAACAATGTGGCAGCCTATACCACCTACGGAACCAGCCGTGCCAACGCCTACAAGATTCTGGAGGATTCTTTGAACCTGCGGGATGTCCGTATCTACGACACCGTGGAGGATGCGGACGGCAAGGAACGGCGTGTCCTGAACGCCAAAGAAACCACGCTGGCAGCACAAAAGCAGCAAGCCATCCGGGACGCTTTCAAAGACTGGATTTGGAAAGACCCGGACCGCCGCCAAGCTCTGGTCCGCCAGTACAATGAGGAAATGAACTCCACCCGTCCCCGTGAATACGACGGCGGACACATTACTTTCGGCGGCATGAACCCGGCCATCACCTTGCGGGAACACCAGAAAAACGCTATCGCTCATGTGCTGTACGGCGGCAATACGCTGCTGGCGCACGAGGTAGGCGCTGGTAAAACCTTTGAAATGGTGGCTGCCGCCATGGAGAGTAAGCGCCTGGGCTTGTGTCAGAAATCCCTCTTTGTTGTGCCGAACCATCTGACCGAACAATGGGCGTCGGAGTTTCTGCGGCTCTATCCCTCCGCCAACATTCTTGTCACCACCAAAAAGGACTTTGAGACCCACAACCGCAAGAAGTTCTGCGCCCGCATTGCCACCGGCGACTATGATGCCATCATCATGGGTCACAGCCAGTTCGAGAAAATCCCCATCAGCCGGGAGCGCCAGGAGAGGCTCCTTCAGGAGCAGATCGACGAGATCACCGAGGGCATTGCCGAGGTGAAGTACAGCGGCGGTGAAAGGTTTACCGTCAAGCAGCTGGAACGCACCAAGAAATCTCTGGAGGCCAGACTGGAAAAGCTTCAAGCCGAAGGCCGCAAGGACGATGTGGTGACTTTTGAGCAGCTGGGCGTGGATCGGCTGTTTGTGGACGAGGCGCACAACTACAAGAACCTGTTTCTTTACACCAAGATGCGGAATGTGGCCGGTCTCTCCACCAGCGATGCCCAAAAGTCCAGCGATATGTTTGCGAAGTGTCGCTATATGGATGAACTGACCGGAAACCGTGGTGTGATTTTCGCCACCGGCACCCCCGTATCGAACAGCATGACCGAACTTTACACCATGCAGCGGTATCTCCAGTATGACCGCTTGCAAGAGCTGAACATGACCCACTTCGACTGCTGGGCCAGCCGCTTCGGAGAAACCGTCACGGCGCTGGAGCTGGCACCGGAAGGCACCGGCTACCGGGCAAGAACGAGATTCAGCAAGTTTTTCAACCTCCCGGAGCTGATGAACCTGTTCAAAGAGGTGGCGGACATCAAGACCGCCGATCAGCTGAACTTGCCCACCCCGGAGGTGGAATACCACAACATCGTGGCCCAGCCTACTGAACACCAAAAAGAGATGGTGCAGGTTCTCTCCGAGCGTGCCTCCAGAGTACACAGCGGCAGCGTTGACCCCTCAGAGGACAATATGCTCAAGATTACCGGCGATGGCCGCAAGCTGGGTCTGGACCAGCGTATCATCAATCAGCTGCTGCCGGATGAACCCGGAACCAAGGTCAATCAGTGTGTGGGTAATATCATGCAGATCTGGCGGGACGGCGAGGCTGACAAGCTGACCCAGCTGGTATTCTGCGACATTTCCACACCCCAGGCAGCTCCCTCCAAAAAGGCAGCCAAACAGCTGGACAATCCCACACTTCATGCGCTGGAACAGGCTGTGCCGTTGGATGAGCCGGAGCCTGCCTTTACCATCTATGAGGACATCCGGCAAAAGCTCATCGCCCAGGGAATGCCTGCCGAGCAGATTGCTTTTATCCACGAAGCCAAGACCGAGGTGCAGAAGAAAGAACTGTTTTCCAAGGTACGCACCGGGCAGGTGCGTGTTCTGCTGGGCAGCACCTCCAAAATGGGCGCTGGCACCAATGTGCAGGACCGCCTTGTGGCCCTCCATGACCTGGATTGTCCGTGGCGTCCGGGAGACCTTGCCCAGCGCAAGGGCCGTATTGAGCGCCAGGGCAACCAGAACCCTCTTGTCCATGTGTACCGTTATGTCACCGAGGGAACTTTTGACGCTTATCTCTGGCAGACGGTTGAAAACAAGCAAAAATTCATCAGCCAGATTATGACCTCTAAATCGCCGGTCCGCTCCTGCGATGATGTGGACGAAACGGCGCTGTCCTTTGCCGAGATCAAGGCCCTGTGCGCCGGAGACCCCCGTATCAAGGAGCGCATGGATTTGGATGTGGAGGTTGCGCGTCTGAAGCTGATGAAAGCCGACCACCAGAGCAAGCAGTACCGCCTGGAGGATCAGTTGCTCAAATACTTCCCCCAGGAAATCGAAACCAACAAGGGCTTTATCAAAGGCTTTGAAGCGGACCTGGAGACCTTGGCCGCCCATCCTCACCCGGATGATGGCTTTGCGGGGATGGAGATCCGGGGCGATGTGCTGACTGACAAAGAAAACGCCGGTGCAGCCCTGCTGGACGCCTGTAAGGAGGTCAAAGGCTCCGAACCGGTGCAGATCGGCAGTTACCGGGGCTTTACTATGTCAGTGGAGTTTTCCGCTTGGAAACAGGAATATACGCTCCTGTTGAAAGGCCAGATGACCCACCGGGCAAGCCTCGGCACAGACCCGCGCGGAAACCTCACCCGTATCGACAATGCACTGGCTCAGATGCCTCAGCGTTTGGAAGCCGTAAAAAACCAGCTGGACAACCTTTACCAACAGCAGGCCGCAGCCAAAGAGGAAATCGGAAAGCCGTTTCCCTTTGAGGATGATCTGCGAGTCAAGTCCGCCCGTCTGGTGGAACTGGACACGCTGCTGAACATTGACGGCAAGGGCCACGCCCAGCCGGAAACTGTGGTTGCCAAGAGCGCACGGCCTTCGGTGCTGGACAGCTTGAAGCGCCCGGTGCCACCCCGTAGTTCTGAAAAGAAACCGAAACAACATGAGGAGGTGCGATAAACAAAAAGGACGAGCAAGCCGTTTGACTTGCCCGTCCTTTGTACTTTCCAATCTGAGGGTAGGTAATAGGTTTAATTATTCTTATCAAATACTCCCCATACTGCAATCGCCAATCCGATAATCGCAACAATGATAGAAACGGTAAATGGCATAACCAAATCCATTCCTAAAAGGCAACCGTACCATCCGTCAACACCATTGTAAGAGTACGGATTTAACGGAGATAATACTGTCGCAACAATAATAGAAATTGTGCTAATAGCACCGATTGCCATAACTGCTATACCTAAAATAAGTTTTTTCACTTTTCTTCCCCTCTCCAATACTGGTTTTGTCAATTTCATTATACTCAAGAATTATGAATAATTCAACCACAGAAAGCGAGGTATCAACCATGTACCACCCCCAAGAACAGATAGACCGGGCGAACCAAACCGTCCCTGCTTCTCTCTCATATAACGAAAAGGAGGTGTGATAATATGAATACCAACGATCTGAATACGGCCCTCTATGAGAAGATGGCCGCTGAGCAGGACAAATACCGGGACTGGCTGAAAAGCCAGCCCCCGGCAGAAGTCCTGAACCACGCCTGCGAGTACACCATCCGGGAGGATATTTTGATGTGCATGGAGGAATTGGAACTGACAGACGCGCAGGCTCAGGCACTTTTAGATTCCCCCTCACCCCTGGCAGATATATTCCATTACTTTGGAAAGTCGGAAACCGGATACATGGATGTGATCCGGGACAGCATCGAGAACCGAGCGGATGATGTGTGCAAGGTTTTGGTAGAACAGCGGTCCATCCCTCTCTATCTCCATTCTGCCACCTATGCGTCCCAGCATGGGGAGATGGCACAATATAACTGCTCTTATCAGGCAAACCTCGACTGTAAAGAGGTCATTGAACACGCCATCAGCACCCACTATGCGGATAACAGGCTGGATGCGGAGGCTGCGGTCAAAGATGTGCTGGAAAAGTTCGGGGCGGAACGAGTACAGTTCATCCTTGCCAACACCATCCAGCATAAGGACAGCGATGGCCGTGTTTCCCGTGACAACAAAGCCTGGGCAAAGACCATTCCTATGCCGGAGGACAGCGGCACTTCGCGCCACTGTGCTTATCTGGTTGTGGATGGAGTCAATCCTGGACTGACCGATCTGTTTACACGGCAGGCGCGTAAAATGTTCCAGGAGCCGGAGAAAGGCTCCGTCTTGCAAAAGCTCAAACAGGAGCCGCCCGCCCACAAGCCTGCTTTGCCGAAGAAACAGGAGGTGGAACGGTGAGTGCCCCCAACCGTAAGCGGGATGTCCAGGTGAATTTCCGGGTCTCCCCGGAGGAGCTGGCGCTGATCGAGCAGAAGATGTCCCAAGTTGGGACGAAGAACCGGGAAGCCTATCTACGAAAGATGGCGCTGGACGGTTATGTGGTGCAGCTGGATTTGCCGGAGCTGAAGGAGTTGGTGTCCCTGCTGCGCCGGAGCAGCAACAATCTGAACCAGCTTACCCGCCGAGTACATGAGACCGGGCGTGTCTACGACGCTGACCTGGAGGATATAGCCCAGCGGCAGGAGCAGCTATGGGAGGGCGTGAAGGAAATCCTGACCCAGCTCTCCAATCTATCGTGAGGGGTATATATCCCATCTGCGGAGGAAGGAACGGCGTTCTTTTCGCCGCGCCTTCCTCCGCTTTTTCTTTTTGTCCGCATCCTTGCCTTTTTCTGGTGCTTGCCGGATAATAAAGGCAGATAGCAAAGTGTTCTCACATCTCACAAAGGAGTTGAGATACCGATGTTGACCTTTGAAAAGGTTTTAGAGATTTTCGAGGACTATCTGGCACAGGATATGGAGCTGGAAGTCTACAAGAGCCGATATGGATATGTCTGCGTGTCCTTCAACGGTTCACCCCCGGACCCGCCCTATTGCGAGGGTGATGTGTGTCGGACCCCGGAGGAACTGTTTGACCATCTGCTGGTCGAGTATGAATCTTTTGCCTCCATTCAGCTGACAAAGGGACGCCGGGAAGAAAACGAGGCCGACGAGGAACAGGTCCGCCGTCTGTGCCAGAAGTATTTGGATCGTCGAGAGGAGGCCATGAAATGACCGCATTGAAACTGATTTTGAAGATTGTGATTGCGCCGGTGATCCTGCTGCTCACCCTGGCCATCTGGATTTGTGTGGGGATGGTCTATGTATCCGGCTTGGTGCTGGGGCTGCTCAGTACGGTAATCGCCCTGCTGGGCGTGGCCGTCCTGGTGACATACTCCCCGCAGAACGGCCTTATCCTGTTGGTGATCGCGTTTCTCATAAGCCCCTTTGGGCTGCCGAAGCTGGCCTTTTGGCTGCTGGGCAAGGTGCAGGATTTGAAGTTTGCAATACAGGATTTGGTTTATGGATAAAAGTTGCCCTCTCCCATTAACGGAGAGGGCAACTTTTAGTGTAACGCAATTTTAGCTTTCCCTGTTGGGATAGTGAAAGTGGTTGCTGGAATCATAGCTGTTATCGTTGTACTCTATATTTTGTTGGTCGCTATTGGATCTTGGACAATATCCAATGTTACGGCTTCTCCCAAGGTGAACGATAGCGAAGGAAGCGTCATTGTCAATGAACCCTATAATGGGCTTGCAGATTGACCAGTGAATTTACAATTCATTCCCTCCATGTAGGCGGCGGCTGGCAACAGCCGCCGTTTATCGGACAGAAAGGAGCGACCAGCCATGACGAAACCAAGAGAGAAAACCTGCGAGGAGTGACCGACGCAGATCCGGAAACGGGCTGCATGGAGTTTGATATTGAGAAAGGCCGCTTCTCTTTCCGTCTGACCGCCCCATAAAGCGAGGAAGACCAGAAAGCTGCATAACGGAGCAAAACGCTGCCGACAGGCTGAAACAATGTAGATTTGTTCATAGTCTTGTGATAAAATTAAATATAATCAAGCAGATAAAACCGGTAATTGATGGGAGTGTCACATATGAAAAACAAATTAAGAGATGTTGCTATTGCTATCGCTATATTGGCTTTTTTATGTATCGTATTTTGGAAAATAGGCTGGATTTCCTCTTGGAAAGGAGTTCTGTTTTTATATTCTTTATTGGCAATTAGGATTATAATAAGCATAATTGCGGATGTAGTAAAAACGAAATTCGGCAAATGAATTTTCTGCTGGAGGATATAACAGGACGGACAACCAGACGGTAGAAAGGAGATTGATAAAATGAAAAAAATTGCAGCAATGTTGTGCTTGCTTATTTGTTTAGCCACAATGGTATCATGTGGTTCTTCAAAAGATGATGTTTTGCATTTAGGAATAGATGCGGTAATCACTGAAATTGATGACACAACCAAAACCATAACTGTGAAAGGCAGTGATAAGAAAGGATTTTTGCAGCAAGAGTGTCTTATTGACTGTTCGGAAACTCCAATGATTTTCTGCAATTATGAAACACATGAATTAAAAGACATATCCTTTGATGATTTGCAGGTTGGTGATGAAATCATTTTATCTATTCAGAGTTCAGAAATAGAGAATTTTCAAAAGGATAGTGATACGGCAAAACTAAAGGTTGAACAGTTACAATTAGGTACACAAAGAATGGAATAAACTACAATAAACTGGAAAGGAAAATAGGTTATACTTAAAGACAAGTTTGCAGTTTTGTCTGTTATTTCACTTTTGCTTTATGCAATTATGCGTTTTTGTGAAGAAACTATCGAAACATATTGCCATGTGCGTTTGATTGCAGCACAGGTCAATTATACAAGTACGGATTGGCAAATTAACGGAGAACCTATACAACAACTATTGTTGATTTTAGCCGCTGTATGTCTGATTATCGCTATAATCAATACCATTCAAAATCGTAGAAAGCAGAAGTAAATATTAGCAAAGAGCAGCTATTTTCAATCATGGAAATGGCTGCTCTTTGCTTTTGCCTATGGGCAGAAAGGAGCGACCACCCATGACGAAACCGAGGGAGAAAACCCGTGAGGAAGTGACCGCCGAGATCAGATAATAAGACCTCCGGCGAAGCTCGTCGGAGGTCTTATGGTTCCAGATTATCTTCTTTGAAAAGTGGCGATGCAAAAAAGGTATCTATCCCAATTTCCAACCCCTGGCACATCTCGTGAATGATCCGCAACTTTACGGAATCGTAAGAACAGTTGATGATATTACCTATGGTGGACTTGGGAACGCCGCTTTTCATATACAGCTGATACTGCGTCATATTTCTTTCATCCAGTAATTCAGAAAGGCGTTTGCTCACCGCCTCATTTAGTTTCATTCAATACACCGCCCCTGTAACTGTACTATATTTAGTATATGGGCAGTTCTGCTAAAATTAGTCCCTGTACCTGTACTAATGAGGATATTTGCGGTATGATGGTAATAGGGGTGCCATCGTATGAATGTAACATTTTGTGGTCATTCGCAAATCACAAAAGAAGATAAGATTGCGAGTTGGCTTCGTACAGTAACACAAAATCTAATTGAGCAAGGAGCAACAACTTTATTTCTCGGAGGATATGGAGAGTTTGATAGTTTAGCGGCATCCATTTTGCGAGAACAAAAGAAAAAGTATCCACAGATTGAGTTGGTTCTTGTCTTAGCTTATCTCAACACCGGGAGGAACACTTCTGGCTATGACAGCACTGTGTATCCGCCGCTGGAAACCGTGCCACGCCGTTTTGCGATTTCTCATAGAAACCGCTGGATGGTAGAAGTCAGCGATGTGGTAGTAGCGTATGTTCTCCATGATTGGGGCGGAGCTGCCACGACGCTGCGGTGCGCTAAGCAGAAAAAGAAGCAGATTATTTCATATCGTGACGAGATGGGCAGCTGAGGCTGCCCATTTTTTGAAAGGAGGGAAACTTCATGGCAACCACACGCATTATGCCGCTACACATCGGCAAGGGCCGAACCGAGAGCCGTGCTATCAGCGAGATCATCGACTATGTGGCCAACCCGCAAAAGACCGACCACGGTAGGCTCATCACCGGCTATGAGTGTGATAGCCGTGTGGCCGACGCCGAGTTTATGCTGGCCAAGCGCCAGTATATCGCTGTCACCGGACGGGTCCGGGGCGCAGATGATGTAATCGCCTACCATGTACGCCAGTCCTTCTGTCCTGGGGAGATCACCCCGGAGGAAGCGAACCGGCTAGGCGTAGAGTTTGCCAAGCGGTTCACCAAGGGCAAACACGCCTTTATCGTCTGTACCCACATTGACAAGGCCCATGTCCATAATCATATCATTTGGAGTTCGGTCAACCTGGACTGTGACCGGAAGTTCCGTAATTTTTGGGGCAGCACAAAAGCTGTCCGGCATCTGAGCGACACCATCTGCATTGAGAACGGACTGTCCATTGTCGAAAACCCAAGACCCCACCGCAAAAGTTACGACCAATGGCTGGGCGATCAGGCGAAGCCCTCCCATCGGGAGTTGCTCCGTGCTGCTATTGATAACGCCCTGGCACAAAAGCCTGCTGACCTGGACGAGCTGTTGAAGCTGCTCCGGGAATCCGGCTGCGAAGTATCCAAGCGCGGCAAATCCTACCGTTTGAAGCTCCCCGGCTGGGGCAAAGTGTCCCGCCTGGACAGTTTGGGCGACGGCTACACCCTGGAGGACCTGCTGGCTGTCCTCGCCGGACAAAAGGAGCATACGCCCCGTCGGAAGCCGGTCAAGCAAGCAGATCCGCCGAAGGTCAATCTGCTGGTTGACATCCAGGCAAAGCTCCAGGCCGGAAAAGGTGCCGGATATGCGAGATGGGCCAAGGTCTTTAATCTGAAACAGATGGCACAGACCGTAAACTATCTCACGGAGCATAACCTGTTGGAGTATGCGGTTCTGGAGGAAAAGGCTGCGGCAGCTACGGCCCACCATAATGAGCTATCTGCCAAAATTAAAGTAGCGGAAAAGCGTATGGCAGAGATCGCCGTGCTGCGAACACATATCATCAACTATGCCAAAACTCGTGACACCTATGTGGCCTACCGGAAGGCCGGTTACTCCAAGAAATTCCGAGAGGAACATGAGGAGGAAATCCTGCTCCATCAGGCTGCTAAAAATGCCTTTGATGATATGGGGGTCAAGAAGCTCCCCAAAGTTAAGGAGCTGCAAGCTGAGTACGCCCGGCTCCTGGAGGAAAAGAAAAAGACCTATGCCGAGTACAGGCACTCCCGTGAGGAAATGCGGGAGCTACTGGCGGCGAAGGCTAATGTGGATCGACTTTTGGAGATGGATAAAGAAAGACAGAAAGAGAAAAACAAGGAGCGTGACCGATAAAAGTGTTTTTGTTTGAAGCAATACATCTGCGAAAGCTGATTAACATAGAATTGTTCATATGTATGTGGTACAATATATGTGAATTTTATGTTCTGTAAGCTGACAAACTAAGAAGTATGCCTATGGTATCAACTCCGAATTTGAGAGGTGAAAAAAATGAAACACGGCGAATACAATATTGTATGTGATGACTATAATAAATGGCGAAAAATTATGAATGAGGAATTGTCCTCTGCAACTATTTTTGAAATCCATTGTTGGAACGAGGAACAAGAATGCATCAACCTTGCATTACAGTTCGGTATCCAAAAAGATTTTAAGTGGAATGGTGGAACGATCATTGAAGGAAAAGTTAATCAGCCTTTTAAGGATTGGCTTATGAGTTTACCTAAACCATCTGATACAGAAATCTATAACAAGATGACCCCATTTTTTTCCATATTCTTAAACAACGGCTTTAGTTCAGAACATTATGGGACGGAACTAACAAAACATAATTAGCGGGATATGTTACTTTTTTACTTATAAACAGAAAAGGGGATGTTTGTAATGAGTGTTTGTGTTTTTATTGCAGCAAATTGCCCTTTACCGGAAGTTAAACCTACGGAGGATTATCCACTGCACATCAATATAGATACT
This sequence comes from Flavonifractor porci, assembly GCF_037572415.1. Classification (NCBI taxonomy): domain Bacteria; kingdom Bacillati; phylum Bacillota; class Clostridia; order Eubacteriales; family Oscillospiraceae; genus Flavonifractor; species Flavonifractor porci. Next base: position 102,313 of record NZ_JBBHLB010000009.1, on the reverse strand, counting down.
AATGTAGTCTATGATGGTGGCGAAGATGATAATTTCTTTCTGCTTCCGTTTGATGATGTGAACATATACAGTGAAAAGAAATTTGGGGTATATCTTGAACTCCCTCTATACACCGATGGACGAGCAAGGCAAATAATCGACTATATAAAGTCCGCTCTCCGTCAAACGGAAAGTGTAGAACTTTGGAAAGTTTGGCTGTTGGGATATTGGGAATACGACGATAGGCCGTACATTCGCAAAAAAATCGTTAGTATTAAAGATTTAACTGTTGCCGACATCAAGGAAATAAACGATGCAGAAAATTGGAACAATAAAGACCCCAATCACCCATCATTCTACTGTTTAGAGATTGTTCAGTGAAACTTGCTGCTATTTTGGCATAAAAGAAAATAGTGGATGACGAATGTTTTCTTTGATTTTAGGGGTATGGTATGACCGTAATAGAAAATATATCCGAGAAAGTAAAAACATTACTCGAAAAGTATGAGTTTAATGTAAACACCCTTGCAAAATATTTGGGGTTATCTGTGGCACAGATCAATGATATTGCCAACGGAAATTTGCAATGTGTTGTAGGGAAACACACGATAATAGATAAGATCATGTTTCTCTATGTTATTACTTGTGAAGAATCCGATTTGAAAGCAAGTGCCTTTTTGGAAGTGCTTATGTCCTACCATCACCTATCTAAAGCTACGATTGCAAAAATGGCAAAAGTTAAAGTTGGCGATATTGAAAAAATGATGGAAGGCTTGGCCGATGAAGTCGATACAGAAACAAAATATAAAATTACAACTACTGTTATGTCATTGAGGTTTTTCCTAAAGGATTGTGAACCACCTATTGAAGAATAAATAGTTTCGTCAAGCAAAGCGCCGGGCGCGGGGGCAGCGTGCCTCTGCGTCCGGCGTTGTTTATGTTTATGATTGAAATTATGTCTATACAAATTACAACATGGAAAAGAGAAAAATAGCGTACTTATGGCTCAATATGTGCTTACACAACAAGATTTAGGGATTGATACTGCTTAGAATAAAAGCCCTGCCCTGAACTGTCCTGGGTAGGGCTAATAGCGTCCATCGGACGCGCAGCCGCAGAATGAAATTCTGCGTTCATGGGGGCTTGGGGGAATACCCTCAACAAGCAGCGCCGGAAGCCGAATGGCTATCCAGGGGCATTGCTTGCCATGATTATCCTGAATTCGGTATAGCTTCATAGTATTACTTAAGAAAGATAAAACATCAAAAAACTCTGGTGAATCTTAATATTTATTGACCAAACGCCTAATTGATGCTAAAATTAAGCTGTAATCATGCGTATTTATGGCCAAGGAGACGATGAATATGACATTTGCAGAAAGTATTAGACAGACAAGGCAGCGTTTGTTCTTTTCGCAAGAGGCTTTCGCTAAAGAGCTTAATGTGAATTTGACAACAGTAAGCCGTTGGGAAACAGGAAAAAGCAAGCCCAATATGTCTACCATGCGGCAAATTAAAGAATTCTGCTCAAAATATAATGCTGACTACGATCCTCTTGAAAGTAGTTGGCTTGCATTTGAGCAGGAGAAGTAATCATAGAACAGGAGAATCAGTATGCCTAACCAGATCCCCGGCAAGGGCAATTACAATTTTATAGATTTATTTGCAGGAGCCGGAGGACTATCTGAAGGCTTTATTCAGGCTGGCTTTAATCCGATAGCCCATGTAGAAATGAATGCATTTGCTGCGCAGACTTTAATCACACGCAGCGCCTATTATTACTTGAAGCAAACAGATCAGTTGGACATTTATTATCACTATCTGCGTGGTGATATTGCTCGTGAAGATTTTCTGAAGATAATTCCTAATCGTATCGTAAAAACTGTTATTTGTGAAACTATGTCCGATGACACGCTACCGGGAATTTTCAAAACCATAGATGGGATTATGAAAATTCGGAACATTCAGAGTGTAGATGTGGTGGTCGGCGGACCGCCGTGTCAAGCATATTCGCTGGTGGGCCGTGCGCAAAGTAGTCATATGAGTCGCCCAATGTCCGAAGATCCGAGAAATGAGCTGTATAAGCTGTACGCACGAGTTTTGAAGCGCTATCAACCCAGAATGTTTGTCTTCGAGAATGTAATGGGCATTTCTTCTGCGAATGAGGGAACAACTTTTAAGAATTTAACAAAGTATCTCCGTAGAGTTGGCTATGAAATTGAATGGCATGAACAGAATTCAAAAGACTTTGGTGTCTTGCAGAATCGGCGTAGGATGATAATAGTAGGATGGCTAAAAAACAGTGGGATGAACTATCCTACATTTTTGAAAAAAGAGACAACTTTCACGGTAAATGACTTATTGGCTGATCTTCCAAAATTGACACCTGGCCAGGGCGCAACTGAATATCGAACAACTGGATGGAGTCAATGCGTAACAGAAACCGCAATACGAACTGCGGAAGATGTACTTACTCTTCATAACAGCCGTCCTAATAAAGAAAGAGATATTGAAATCTATAAAAGAGCAATAGAACTATGGAACGATGGACACAAGCGCCTGAACTACAATGACTTACCAGAAGAACTAAAAACACATAAAAATAGGCATTCATTTGTGGATCGTTTCAAAGTTGTCGAGGGAGATGAACCATGCTGCCATACTGTTCTCGCACATCTCTCAAAAGATGGACACTACTTTATTCATCCAGATATGGAGCAGCATCGTTCTATAACAGTCAGAGAAGCAGCTCGTATTCAATCCTTCCCCGATAGCTATTTTTTTGAGGGACCCAGAACTGCACAGTTTATCCAAGTGGGAAATGCGGTCCCTCCTCTTATGGCAAAGGGAATCGCTTTAGGCATAGCTGAGCAACTGGATAAAAGACAGGAGTAATAATGATGGAGAGCAACTTGCTTTTAGAACAATACGGAAAATTCAAAAAAGCAGAGCTGGAAGAATCTCCTTTCCGCTGTCTGCTGGATACTAACATTGAAATCAATCCCCACCAGATCAACGCATTTTGTGCTGCGATTCAGGCTTTGAAAACTGGGGGTATTGTTCTTGCGGACGAAGTTGGTCTCGGTAAAACCATTGAAGCAGGTCTTACACTCAAATATGTACTGGATTCAGGAGCGAAGCGTGTCTTGATTGCTCTCCCAGCAACTCTGCGAAAACAGTGGGAGATTGAACTAGAAGAAAAATTTGGCTTAGAATCCACGATTTTGGATCGCTTCACCGTGGAAAGTGAACCTACGGGATGGAAGACTTGGCTAGAGGACAAAAGTAAGGTCCGAATTGTGTTGGCTTCTTATGACTACTCTTCCAAGCTCATGAAACGATTTCCTAATGTGAAGTGGGACTTTATCATCATTGATGAAGCTCATAATCTTCGTAATGTTTTTCATGGCACAAAACGTGCAAAAAGGCTTTATGACCTTTCTCAAGGTATCCCGAAAATTCTGCTTACAGCTACCCCTCTACAAAACACCCTGTCAGACCTTCATGGTTTGATTTCCTTTATTGACCCGCGCATTTTCGGTAGCGAGAAGGTATTCAATAAGAGATTTATCGAAGGCGAGGACTATGCAGAACTAAAGAGAGAACTCATCCCTGTTTTGTACCGAACGCTTAGACGGGATGTTGGAAAATATATGGACTTCAAAAAAAGAGAATGTCGAACGATTGATTTCGTTCTTTCTCCCGATGAAGTCGAACTATATATGCGTGTGAACAACTTCTTAAAGCGTGACGCTTTGTATTCTATCCCCAATGCAAATAAGGGGCTAATTGTACTAGTTATCCGAAAGTTGCTTGCCTCGTCAAGTTATGCCTTGATAGAAACATTTGAGGTATTGAAAAGGAGGCTTGAAAAGTTATACGAAGGCACAAAATCAGCAAATGCTCAAGACGGTTTTGATTTATTCTGGGAATTTGTAGAAGATGAAATTGATGAATCTGGTTTTGAGGAAATCGATGATGAGGATACCGCTTTTCAAAAGCAGCAGATACAAGCTGAAATTGATGAGGTTAATGCAATCATAGAAACGGCAAGCCGTATCCAAAGTAATGCCAAGATAAAAGCCTTGAAAACTGCTATTCATACGGCTTTTGAGTATCAAGAAAAACAAGGTATTCCGCAAAAGGTTGTTGTGTTTACGGAATCGAAGCGAACCCAGAAATACATTGCTTCTGAGTTGCGCAAGGACGGATTCGATGAAGATGATATTCTTTTGTTCAATGGCGACTTTAACGATGCCATGACCAAAGAAATCTATCGTGCGTGGAAGGTGAAAAACTTTGGCAAGACTAACTATGGTCGCGGAGTTGAGTATAAACACGCTATTGTGGATTATTTTAAGGAACATTCCAGAATCCTCATCGTAACAGATGCTGGTTCTGAAGGCTTAAATCTTCAATTTTGTAACACTGTTATCAACTATGACCTTCCTTGGAATCCGCAGAAGATCGAGCAAAGAATTGGTCGTTGTCACCGTTATGGCCAAAAGCATGATGTTGTTGCAATTAACCTTTTGAACACTGGCAACGAAGCTGATCGACGTGTTTATGAGATTCTCTCAAAGAAATTTGAATTGTTTGACGGTGTATTTGGTGCTTCAGACATTGCATTGGGAGCGCTGGAATCGGGCAGCAGTTTTGAAAAAACAATTCTGGATATTTATCAGCATTGCGGAACTAGGGCAGAGTTCAAAAAGGCATTTGATAAATTAGATCGTCAACTTGATGCTAAGCGCAACAAAAAGGCCATTCAGCTGCGTTCAATTTTAATGACGGAAAGTACTGGCGCAAAGGGCGCTGCACTTGAGAAAACAAAAAAAGATATAGATCGGTATCTACGAGAAGTGGACTATTGGTCTCAGGTCGCTGACCCAGAGGTCGAAGGGAAAACCTGTTATTGGAAAATTGATAACTGGGGTGAGCAAACTTTCGGTTCGCATGGAACCTTATTTGTCGGCGCTTTTTGTAAATCTAACTGTGAAATGCTTTTCCCAGTGTTGCTGCTCTGCGATGAGCAAGGCAGATACATTGACTTCACCGAGGATGACATCATTGGCGCACTTGAGGCAGTGGATGATGGGGATGTTAGATACTTTAAGCCAACGGATGAAGAGATGGCACAGTATAGAGATATTTATGACACTCTAGTTAAAGAGATGTTGGCCAAGTATCAAGCGGCATCCAAACCTGTGATGGATTACAACAGACACAAGGTAGAGAATTGGGCTGATATTCAGCGAGAACAGTTGAACATCCAGATTGCTGAGATGACAACGGAAATTGAGCAACTGTCTGCCCAAGCCGCAGCAGCAAAGGACTTTTTACAGAAGATTGATATTCGCAAAAAGGTTGAGGAGAAAAAGAAACAGCTTCAGAAGGTACAAACTGCCTTCCATCAAAAGGTCTCCTCTATCCAAGCAGAGGCTGAAAGAGAAATCTTTGACTTTAATCAGCAATTCGATATTCAGCCGATTTTACTTGTCAATGTTGTGCTAAAGTTCTGATAGAAAGGAATTGGAGACACAGTTATGGAACATAAAGGGAAATTGGAATTGACCTGGGTTGGAAAATATGATGACAAGGTGCTCGAACCTCGTATTTTAGTTGAGGATCGTGAGAAATCATATGGAGACCCCCGTAGTGAAAATATGTTAATTCACGGTGATAACCTGATTGCGCTACAAGCTCTTCAGCAGGATTTTGCCGGAAAAATTAAGTGTATCTATATTGATCCTCCGTATAACACGGGTAGCGCGTTTGAATACTACGATGATAATTTGGAACATAGCATTTGGCTTTCCTTGATGAGACAGCGGTTGCTTCTCTTACGAGATTTGTTGTCAGATGATGGATTTTTATGCTGTCAAATTGATGATTCCGAGAGTCACTATGTTAAAGTGCTACTCGATGAAATCTTTGGGCGCACTAATTACTTAACAACGCTCTATGTTCGGGTACGGTATCCTGACAAAACATTGAAATCTGATATGGATTTTCATAAAGAAATTGAACAAGTTCTTGTTTATAGAAAGCATTATGGTGCTGTTCCTAATTTTGATTATGAGGAAGTTGGTTTTGAAAAGTTCATCTATGAAATCAAAGAAATCGGAAAGGGACGAGAAGAAGTCATTGGGGGCAAGAGAACCGTTGTATTCAATCCAAGTGAGTATAAGATTATAAAAAAAGCTGTTGGAGATGAGTACGGCTTAAAAGAAATTTGGGCAACGGGAACTATTTTAGATGGCAATTCTTCGGGCCGATTTTTTAGAGATTATCTTACAGGACGTTATAATACCGACGGATATGGCATTCTATATAAAGTCTATGGAATAGGTGATGATCGATATGATTACCGCTATTTTACTGGCCCCAAAAAGGCGGGAGCAACTAAAGGTAAGTATTACCAAGGTGTTCCAATAGATAAACTTGAAAGTGATGAAATCAAAAGGAAAAAACCTATAAATGGGTTTTATGATATGGCTGGCAATTTCGGCAACTGTCGACATGAAGGCGGAGTAGAATTCCGCGGCGGAAAGAAACCGGAAGCCCTAATTGAGATGATTATTCGATACTTTTCTAATGAAGGTGATTGGGTCTTAGATTCATTCTTAGGGAGTGGTTCAACGATTGCTACAGCGCATAAAATGAAACGAAAGTGGATTGGGGTAGAACTTGGCGAACACGCCTATACCTTATGTAAAGTGAGAATGGACAATGTAATTGATGGCGATAAAACCGGTATTTCAAAAAGTGAGAATTGGCAAGGCGGAGGTGGCTATCACTTCTATGAACTAGCGCCCAGCTTGTTGGTCAAAAATGAGCGTTTACCAATTTATCAAATAAATCCTGAGTACACCTTTGAAATGCTATGCGAAGCCATTTGCAAAATCGAAGGATTTAAATACAAACCAGACGGCGTGTATCACGGACACTCTTCGGAAAAAAGATTCATCCATATCACAAAAGAATTTGTAAACGCCGACTATATTCGTTCCATTGCGACTACTCTTGGTGAAGATCAATCACTACTGGTGTATAGTACAAAGGTTCAGTCTGATCTGAGACTTCCAGATAACATTGAAGTCAAACGTATCCCGAAGGATCTGCTGGACAAGTGTACTTTTGAAAGTGAGGTGCGATAAATGGCTGATATTGTCGCTAAAATTGGATATGCCATGAGTCTGCGTAAGCCCCAGCAAGAAGCACTTTCCTATCTGGATGCAATCAGTACTCACTGCGATTATAAGAAGGATAGCAAGGCAGCGATTGAGGCTGTTGCAACAGAATACTGTGAAAAGCAACGTAAAATCAAAGTTGACGATAAGTTTGATTTCCCCTCTTTCTGCTACGCTATGGCAACCGGCATTGGCAAAACCCGCCTCATGGGTGCAAGTATTTATTATCTCTACAAGACGAAGGGCTATCGCCACTTCTTTATTTTGGCACCAGGCAATACAATCTATGAAAAACTTCGGAAAGAGTCTAATCCGAATCATCCCAAGTATATCTTTAAGGGATTAGAATCAGAAATGGGACGCCCGAAAGTGTATGACGGCGAAAACTATGATTCTTATCCTGTAAGATATGAGCAGATGAGCCTTCAGTTTGAAAAAGGCTCAGAAATTGAACTGTTTATTTTTAACATCGGCAAGATTTTTAACAGCAAGACTGACACCCAGTTTAACTTCCATAAGTTCAAAGAAACCCTAGGAATGTCCTTTGCAGAGGTTCTTTCCAGTTTTGATGATCTTGTAATCTGCATGGATGAGGCGCACCGTTACTATGCTCCAGCTTCCATGAAAGCCATTAACTTTCTTAAGCCTGTCTTGGGCTTAGAGTTTACAGCGACTCCTAAATCAACCAATAACGTAATTTATGCCTATGACTTGGCACGGGGTGCTGTAGAGGGATATTTGAAAACTCCTGTTGTCATGGGCCGTTCTAACATGGCTGGGTATAACGCAGAAGATATTGAGGAAATGAAAATACGCGATGGCTTAACATTGCATGAGCATCGCAAGGGAGTTATTCGACAATTTTGTAATGACAATGGCCTGCCGTATGTAAAGCCTATCGTTTTGATTGCTTGCCGTGATACAAATCATGCCAAGGAGATCCGCACACTAATTGATAGCGATGGATTTTTGAATGGTAAATACAAGGGTAAAGTTATTGAAATCCATTCCAATATGAAAGGCGATGAATCGGAGGAAAACATCCGCTTGCTCCTTTCCATTGAACACACCCAGAATCCAGTCGAAATTGTTCTTCATGTCTACAAGCTGAAAGAGGGCTGGGATGTCAACAATCTTTTTACTATCATTCCGTTGAACGCAGCCAAAAGCGACATTTTGGCTATGCAGACTATTGGCCGCGGTCTTCGTCTACCTTTTGGGCAAACTACTGGCAATGAGGATATTGACACACTGGATATTGTCGCTCACGATCATTACCGCGAATTGGTGGATGAAATTAAAAATAGTGATATTTTCCGGTATCGAGATTTGGACAAGTCTGTGGTTGAACCTTCAGACACAGTAGATATTAGCAGTCCTGTTGACGAAGATCAGCTCACTATTTTTGACTTTGCTGTGACTGATGCTGGTGTGAAGTCTTTTTCAGAAATCAATACCAACACAAAAACGCAACAGGAATTGTACGAGGCATATTTGAAGGCTTTTGGTTCTGGGAAGAAGCAAGAACAAACACCATCCGATATGCAACAGCTTACTATGGAGCAAATTTTTGGCACAGAAGCCGGTAATGCGGCAACTAAACCCGATGAAATCACTCATGATTCACCGGTAGATGGCAAAGGTAAGAAACCTTTGTCTAAGGATGAATTTGTTCAGAAAATCAAGGAATATTCCGGTAAGGCTATTTCTGTACCGAAGATTTTGGTACAGACAACCTCTGAGGTCAAATTCAATCGCTTTGAAGTCAAGAGGAATATTCCAGATTTTGAAGTTGCAATGGCTAAAATCGAGAGATTTGATGCTATTAACCAGCAGCTTCTAACTGCTGTTGATGCACAGATTCTGGAAGTAGACGATGCACTGAATACCCTAGCCTGTATGCTTCTTGACTCTATCAGTGAGCTATCCTACGAAGATGCTGATTTCATTATTGACGTTGTGGATCAATATCTTGCACAGATCGATGGTAATGAAGAGGACAAGCGTAAGATAGTTCGTCGTTATGCCTCCCTGATCGTTTCCGACATCAGAAAACAGATCTTTGAACATACAGAACGTAAAACTGAGGACATTCATATCGTTCAGAAAGATTTGATCCTCTTCCGCAAATTCGTAAAGAATGTCAAAAAAGATGGTCGCATTCGTTTTGATAAACCATTCACGGATAAGGCAAATATCAAGAAATACCTATTTACAGGATATAAGAAGGCATATTATACCGAAAATGCTTTTGACAGTGATCCTGAGCGTCTGTTCTCTATCATCCTGGAAGAAGATCCAGACGTGATTCGTTGGATTAAACCACCTTTGAATCAGTTGGGCCTTTTCTGGCAGGCTGGTCAACAGTATAACCCAGACTTCTTAGTGGAGACAACAAGTGGAAAATTCATGGTAGAAGTAAAAGCCTCCAATGAAGTCACCGCAGATGAAGTGGTTGCAAAAGCGCGTGAAGGTATCAAATGGTGTCATTTTGCATCTACAGCAGATCCTGACCATAAGGTTTGGGAGTATCGCTTGATTTCTGATGATAACATCAAACTTGGAAACACCTGTAAGTATACCCTAGGTACAGCACATAAGATCAAGGAGGGATAACTTTGCCTGATAGATTCAAATATGCAAAAGTGCGGCAGGAGATTATCAATGCTCTTAGAACTGACTTGATGGGGCCGCAGTCTGACGATGAGGTATTAGATGAAAATCCGAGAAGCGCCTATATTGTGGGGATGCTTGCTTCTCAGGCTGTTGATAAAGGCACTGCTACTGCTGGCGAACAAGAGGTAGATGCCGATATTGCGTATGGTGATTCTGACGATTATACCGCTGGTGAAGATGATGATAATGAACCTATAATGACAACCAGCTTTAAGCTGCCTACGTCTATAGGTATTAGTTTTTACATCGCATCATCCACTAAGAGCATCAACATTGATGTCTCTTGGGGCGACTATGTACGCTCTGTAGACAAGAAAGTCGGGAAAGATGGCAAGGAATATAACCATGCTAGTTTTACCCGACAGCCAATGAAATCCACAATTTGCATTGATTTTACCTCTTTTGAAAGAAATGCAGAATTCCGTCTTGTAGAAGATTCAAATGTCGTCGTACATATCTCCAGAATACCTCTTAAAACGAGGTATTCGCTGGTAACAGCCTATGTTATAAATCGTCGTAAAAACTCCGAGAATGATGTGGAATCCATGATGTTTCAAGTCGAACTGAAAGCATATTCCGCCAATGGAGATAGGGTCTTCTTTTCTGAAAATATTTGTCGAGACGTACTTGCTGAGGATGAGTTCTACTTTGAACAACGTCCGATTTTGGGGCGTGGTAGGAATTGTGCTGCAACATGGGATGAGGCTGTTGATGGAAAAACAGCATGGGTAAAATCTGATTTCATTCCTGAATATGAATTTCCTGGTGTAAGCGCTGCTTTGAAAGGATTTGATAAGTTCTTTTTCTCAATGCGATTCATGTCCAATCCTAAAAACAAAGATGGCATCCTTGAACGGTTAAATATTTTAGCTGATTCATACGAGAAATGGATTGAACAAAAACTTGTCTCAGATGAGAAAATGGCCAGTCAGGAATTTAAGAGTACGATAGGCGACAAAGTGGTTGCCCATTGTAGAGAAGCCTTGAATAGAATTCGTGAAGGTATTTTTCTTATCACAAGTAATGAGATTGCGTTTGATGCGTTTTGTTTTATGAACCGCTCCATGCTGCTTCAGAGAAATATTATGAGTTACTCTAAGAAGCATGGCGCTGGCATAGAATGTAATTTCAAGGATTTTGTAGACCCAAGAAATCCGGACACCGATTTTGGATGGAGACCTTTCCAGATTGCTTTTATTCTGATGAATTTAAGCGGAATTGTAGATCCGTTGCATAAAGACCGCGAAGTGGTTGACCTGCTTTATTTTCCGACTGGCGGCGGTAAAACAGAGGCATATTTGGGATTGATGGCATTTGTCATTGCAAACAGAAGGTTACGGGCGTCGGATACATCTGAATACAATTCTGATGGTGGCGTAACGGCAATACTCCGCTACACACTTCGTCTTCTGACCACACAACAACGAGATCGTATAACTAAAATGGTTCTTGCTGCTGAGCTAATCCGCCAAAAAACATATCCCAAGTATGGAACCGAGCCAATCAGCATAGGTTTCTGGGTTGGTGGAGGTGTAACACCAAATAAATTCGAGGAGCTAGTAGAAAAGGCTGATAAGCCGGGTGAGGCGAAAAGAAAACGCAACCTGCTCTATAAGCAACTGTTAACTTGTCCCTTCTGTGGAAAGCCACTTACGGAAGAAGAATTCTACATTGATCCTGAGCAGAAATCCGTTGCAATTTATTGTGCAGACAATACTTGCCTGTTTTATAAATACAAGCAAAAGCGGATTCAGATTCCGGTATATCTTGTGGATGAAGAAATCTATGCAAAGTGCCCGACAATTATTCTGTCCACAGTTGATAAGTTTGCTCGTTTACCTTGGGACGTTAAAACCAACGCCCTATTTGGACGGGTAGATAGAGTTTGTAGTCGAGATGGGTATGTTGCCATAGGTGAAGAACATAAACGGCATAACAGAACACAAAAGTTGCCAACATCAACATTAACACCAATTCGTCCGTTCCTTCCGCCGGAGCTAATTATCCAAGATGAGTTGCATTTGATTACCGGTCCGCTCGGGACCGTATATGGTGCATATGAGACCATCATAGAGGAAATGTGTACTTATGGTGAAAAAAGAATTAAGCCCAAATATGTAGTTTCAACTGCTACTATAAAAAATGCATCCGAACAGACAAAGTGTCTTTATGCACGTAAATCCACGGCGCAATTTCCACCGAATGGTTTTGAGATTGGAGATAGTTTCTTTATAAACGAAATTCCTATTAAAGATGATCCGTTCCGAAAGTATGTAGGAGTTTGCGCGCCAGGGCAATCGGTCAAGACCACTTTGCTGAGAATGTATGCAATTATTCTCCAAACTGCGTTCCAACTTGCCCAAGAGGATGAGTATAAGGATGTCATTGATCCCTACTATTCACTAGTTGGGTACTATAACAGTATTCGAGAGTTGGGCGGTGCTGTTCGTTTGCTGCAAGACGATATTCCGAAGCGAATCTATCGAATTAAAACGAAGTATAACATGGAAAAGGTTCGTTATCTCAACAAAAGAGTTGAAATCACATCGAGAATGTCGTCTTATGAAATCCCTAACAAGCTAAGACAGCTTGAGGCAACCTGTGATTCCAAGGATTGTCTTGATACTGCGGTTGCAACGAATATGATAGCAGTTGGTATGGATGTTGACAGACTTGGATTAATGGCAGTAACCGGTCAGCCGAAGCAAAATTCCGAGTATATTCAGGCTACAAGCCGAATTGGTCGTGCGTTTCCTGGCCTAGTATTTACTCTCTATAATCCGTATCGTCCTCGTGATCTTTCTCATTATGAGAATTTCACTGGTTACCACTCTCAGCTATACAGATTTGTAGAAGGAACTACTGCAACGCCGTTCTCTGCAAGAGCTAGAGATCGTGTGCTGCACGCTTTGATTATTTCAGCAATACGGCTCAAATATCCAGATATGGCTTCCAATGAGGGCGCTGCTGAGATTGCAGCTCTTTCCGCAGAGCAGATGGCGGAGATAAAGTCTCTAATTCTGGAGCGTCTGAATATAGTTAAACCGGAAGTTCGACAAGACGCTGAGGCTGAGATTGACCAATTTGTCGATTGGTGGAAACTTTTAGCCGCCCAAGGCAAGCCTTTGCGGTATTACGTCTATGGAACAGAAAGATACAATCGGCTCATGAACTATTACGGCCAGGCCTGTAAAGACACCGAAAAGGCTACGCTTAACTCTATGCGTGAAGTGGAAAATGCCGCAAATATGTTCTATTACACGGAGGAGTAATATGGCTGGATATGATAACAACAAATTGGGTGAATTACGCCCAAACCAGATTATCACTACCTTTGGCCCTGGTGCAATCGTTGATGCGGTCAAAGATTCTGTAACAGTGCTAGACATAAACTATTGGAAAGAAAAAGGCAAGAAGATCATTGACGGTAGACTGGCCTCGTATCTTGGAGTTGATTGTTTCTATATGCCTCGGACTTCTTACTCTGGGGATGTTCCGGTTGTTTCTTTCCCATATATTCATGTTTGTTCCAACTTGAAGTGCGGGCGTCTTTTTGATATGAGAGACAATTTTGACTTGGATTGTTATCTGAGATTTGGAGTAAATTGTCCGGATTGCCACAAACCTGCTTATCCTTCTCGATTTATCACGATTTGCGAAAATGGGCACATGGATGATTTCCCTTGGAGTTGGTGGGTCCATCGGGGGGCGACCAACTGCAAAGGGCAGCTTAGAATGTATTCTACTGGTAACACTTCTACGCTTGCTGATATGTGGGTTGAGTGTAAGCTATGCGGGGCAAAGCGTAGCATGAGTGGAGCCACTCAAGGAGATAACTTCTCTGATTTACATTGTATGGGACATCACCCATTTCGTCCGAGATCGAGGAATGAGAGGTGTGACAAAAAAGTCATTCCGTCGCAGCGAGGTGCATCCAATGTCTACTTCTCTGTAAGTAGAAGTGCGATCTCTATTCCTCCTTGGGTAAATCCTTTATATAATTTGATTGATGAACATCTTCATGATATTGAACTTCTGAAGGATGTAATGGGAGATGACGGCATCACAGCTGCATATAAAAAATACTTTGCAGAGAGATATTCTCGTGAGGAATTTGATGAAGCCCTTACTCGAAGATTAAGTAATATTACCGAGTTCAAAGAGATCAAGCAAATGGAGTATGACGCTATCACCCATCACAACGATCCAGCGTATGCTTCAAACAAGAAACACTTCAAGGCAGAAGAAGATTCACTGCCAGAATATCTGAAACCGTATTTTAGTCGTATTATCAGAATCACCCGCCTTCGAGAAGTAAAAGTTCTTCTTGGATTTACTCGTGTGGATGCTCCAGATCCTGATGCGGATGCCCAGACCAATATAGTGTATCTCAATAAGGGGAAAACTGAAAAATGGTTACCAGCCGCCGAAGTAAATGGTGAAGGTGTATTTATTGAGTTTAATAAAGCTGCATTGAGCCGCTGGCTTGATATACCCTCTGTCAAAGCACTTTCACAGAGGTATGAAGAGTGCTATGAGGAGTTTTGCGTTTCTAAAGGATGGACTCTGAACATAAAGAGAAATGCCATATACGTTCTTATGCACACATTCGCGCACCTGTTAATCAAACAAATGTCAATGGCGTCTGGGTATTCTTCGTCTGCAATACGAGAACGCATATATTTTAACGAGAAGATGACAGGTATTCTCCTTTATACGGGTAGCGCTGATAAAGAAGGTTCTTTAGGCGGACTGGTGGAGCTTGGAAATATCAATAAACTAGTGCCGCTAATGAAGGATGCTTTTCAAGAAGCACTCCTTTGCACCAATGATCCGGAGTGTATGAGTAATGTGCCGGCTGGTAACAACCTGAACGGTGCAGCCTGTCACTCATGCTGTATGATCTCTGAAACTGCGTGCGAAAACGGAAATCGTATGCTTGATAGAGGTTTGGTAGTACCCATTGCCTTACGAGAAAAAGAGTCCTTCTTCAGAGAGTTGGTGTGTGAGCTATGTCAACTGGAAATATAAATCTCGATATTTTACTGGGACAAATAAACACCGATAGACTTGCTGGAACAGATGCCTCGATACCACAAATTATGAAAAGGTATCCTTCTTTGTCTTGGAAGCAAGCAGAAGAAATCTATAAAATGGTGTCAACAGCGTATGGATTGAATTCAAGCATAGATGCATCATTGGTTGTGACCGTCCCCCCATCTTTTGCGGTAAAGGCAAAATCCACAAAAAACACGGTAGAAAGTCTGATCCAGGGTGCTGAGCGAAATATTTTGATTACAGGGTACTCATTGTCAGGGTATTTTGCCGATCTTCTTGATGTGCTTATAGAAAAAAGTCAAAAAGGCATCTATATCAAGTTTTTTGTAAATAATATTGGTGCCCAGAAAAGTTTTGACAAACTTTGCCGATACAAAGGGCGATTCCTTCATATATATGATTTCCCTGGTGGACGCGATTCCATGGCCGCATTACACGCCAAAGTGATTTCAGTGGATCAAGAAAAAACATTGATCACTTCTGCCAACTTATCATATCACGGTCAAGAAGGAAACATAGAGTTAGGAACACTCGTGAAGTCTACTGAAATTGCAAAACAAGTTGATGATATTTTCACACATTTAATCTTCAACAAAGTGGTAAAAGAAATATAAAATATGTATCTGGTGTATCGCCAATAAACTGATTCGCCTTTTATAGATAGATTGTTTTTATTGAGCGATTTACGCAAAAGATCAGCGCTCAAAAGGAGCTATTATGCTTCTTTTGAGTGCTGATCTTTTTATATTCTTTTGCAAACTATTTTTTACGGCCCGTTAATCACAATCGTTATGACATAAATGCATACGGCGGCGGCCAGCGGCCGCTGGTGCGGAGCAGAACGGCCGCGGTGCGGTCTGAGTAACAGCCGCCACTAACAACTTGATGTAGTCCAGATATTCTCCATAATGGTGGTATCCGCAACAGCGGAAATTCACTATTAGGAGGGTAATGGATGTTAGACTACAAGGACATCATTACAAAACATTGCGCATTGGGGATGACTGGTAGCGCAATTGCCGAAACCCTCGGCGTCAGCAAATCGGGGGTAAATGACTTTCTGCGTGCATTCAAGGCGTGCAAAGATTTGAAGTATCCGCTGCCCAAGGGAATCACCAACTACGGCATTGCTGCGGTCGTCTATCCACGGAAACCTACCACTCATGTTGGACGGGATGTCTCCTATGAACTGCCGGATTACGAGGCGGTTTCAAAGGATATGTCTTCCCGGAAGAACATGACCCTCAAGGTTCTCTGGAATCGGTATGTGAAGAAGTGTCGGGACAGCGGTCTAAAGTTCTACTCGTATCGGCAGTTCTGTGAGAACTACGCCAAGTGGTGCGAGGAAAATAAGGAGACTCTGCATTTCAATGCCGTCATTGGCCAGAAGATGGAAGTGGATTTTGCCGGGAAAACCTTTCAGATGGTAGATCCGCTTACCGGTGAGGTAGTGGAGATCGTTGTCTTCGTAGCAGTTCTTCCGTATTCCCAGTACATTTATGCCGAGGGAATGGTCTCCACCAAGGAGCCTCAGTGGATTGCCGTCAACAACAATGCCCTGGCATACTTCGGCGGCGTTCCGGCGCTGGTCATCTGCGACAACTGCAAGCAAGCCGTTATTGCCAACCGGGACTGGATCGCCCCGGAGTTGAACAAGGATTACGCAGAATGGGCTGAGCACAACCACACGGTTATCCTGCCTGCCAAAGTTAAGAAACCCAAGTACAAGAGTTCCGTGGAGAATGCCGTTGGCATCTTGGAAAAGGGATTCTTTCACGACATGGAGGAGATGGACTACTTCAGTTTGGAGCAGTTCAACCGAGACCTCTGGAAGCATCTGGACAAGCTCAACAGCGCTCCTTTTACCAAGAAACCTCACAGCCGGCGCTATTATTGGGACGAGGAGCGCCGAGAGTTAATGCCGCTGCCTCCTGTACCGTATGAATACATGGAGCGCAGGACGGCCAAGGTTTCCTCGGATTACCATGTTCGCTTCGACAACGCTTATTACAGCGTAGACCGAGCCTATCTGCACAAAGAAGTCCTCATCCGGGCATCTGCTGCCACGGTGAAGATTTTCTCCAAAGAAGGGGCATTTATCTGCGAATGGCCCAGAGCCACCGCCAAGAGTCAGTGGTCTACGGATCCAAATCATCTCCCGGCCAACTACAGGGAACTTTCCGAGTGGAACGGGACCTATTTCATCCGGAAGGCCATGACCATTGGCCCCAACACCGAAGCGGTGATTAAGCGTATTCTTGCCAGCCGCAAACTGGAGGTACAGACCTACCGGATGTGTCAGGGTGTTCTGAGTTTCACCAGAAAATACAGCAAACAGGCGCTGGAAGAGACTTGTGCTCAGGCTTTGGAACTGGGAAAGGTGAATTACACTTTTATTAAAAATACAATTCCTGTTGTTGCTGAAGATCTTGGTGTTTCCGGCTACAACACCAGGGCAAATGAAGAACGCAAC
Source organism: Flavonifractor porci (assembly GCF_037572415.1). Classification (NCBI taxonomy): domain Bacteria; kingdom Bacillati; phylum Bacillota; class Clostridia; order Eubacteriales; family Oscillospiraceae; genus Flavonifractor; species Flavonifractor porci. Next base: position 84,935 of record NZ_JBBHLB010000009.1, on the reverse strand, counting down.
AAGGGTGCTTTCGTTATGGACGCCGAGTCCATGGACATTGACCGGCTTCTCTCCCGCAGCCAGAGCCTGGCCCAGTCCAAAGGGAAGGGCGGTGACAAATAATGCTCACCGGAAAAGCTCTTTTTAACACCCTTCTGGCTGAACTAAACGAAATGGGACTGCCCGATATGTCTGCCACGCTGGACGAAATGTACCGGTCTCCTGATTTTCTGGAACTCGACCCGTTGATGGCGATTGCCACCCTCGTGGAGCCGGAGTACCAGAAGAAGATGAACAAACGCATCCAGAGCCGTCTGCGCAGCGCACATCTGCGAGGGTGTCCGCAGGAACTCACCAACTGTGTTGATTCAGCCGAGCGTGAGTACCTGCCCCGTGGAATTACCGAAACGCTGTCCACGCTGGACTTCATTGACTCTGGCCTGAACGTGTGTATCCTGGGCCCCTCTGACAGCGGCAAATCCTATCTGGCCAAGGCACTGGGCATTGTTGCCTGCAACAACTACAAGGTGGAATACCACCATTGCGAAACTCTTCTGGAAACTCTGGTAGCGCTCAAGGCGCAGGATTATTCCAAGTACCAGAAACGACTGAAGAAGATTTGCGGTGCTGCTCTGCTCATCCTGGACGACTTCCTGCTGCACACCATTACAGACGAACGCGAGGTGAAGGTCCTGTTTGAAATCTTGGAGAAACGATGCGAGATTAACCTAAGCACCATCATCTGCTCGCAACGGGAACCGGCCAGTTGGAGCTCCATGATCCTCAATGACGAGGTGTCTGCCAACGCCATCCTAAAGCGGGCAACAAAGCACTACACCGTGGTGATTAAACCTAATATAACTGACTAATTTCGGCCGCTGCTTAAACCGCACAGCGGCCGCTGGACCACCGCACCAACGGCCGCTGTGTGCCGCAGAATGCACATAAATAGATTCCTCTAAAATTTCGATGTGTTTCAGCCTGATTTTGACAACCTTTTTGCGGTTTTTAAGATAAAATGACATCAATAAAGATATTTTGATGTTTAAGGAGTGAAGAAGCAATGCCGTAACAGGATAAGGAGTTTTTACGATGAAGATACTCGAAAAATTGATTCAAGCGTTAAAAAAATCCAGTTAATTCCTCCAATATGGTTTGCGGATAGTTGCGAAAAATGTTGTAAAATAGCGGCAATCAATATCCATTGCGCCTGTGTGTCAGTTTGTCACACAGGCGCTTTTGTTTTTCTTTTAGGCACGCTAAAACTTCTTGAATTTGATATTTTCCCACGGTGCCGCGCACCGCCTTCATTCGGTTCACCTGTCAACCGGACCTGTGAATCGAAATGGAGGTACATAATGCAGAAAATCAATCTTCGGGAGCTGTATCCCGATATGTATAAGACGGACACATTTTTGGAAGTGACAGATGAGGTACAGGCGGTGTTCCTGTCCGATAAACGAGCGGAAGCCGCACATGAGCGTCAGATGTATCGCTACAAGGCGCAATACTCTCTGGACTGCAACAATGGTATTGAGGACGCTGTTGTACATCGTTCTCCGACCCCGGAAGAAGTCCTAGAGGAAAAACAGCTGCGCGATCAGCTCTACGCTGCGGTGATGCAACTGCCGGACAAGCAGGCCAAACGGATCTATGCTCGGTTCTACTTGGATATGAGCGTGAAGGAGATTGCCCAAGCCGAAGGCGTTGACCCGCGCCGTGTGCGTGACAGTATCCATCTTGGCTTAAAAAAACTGGAAAAAGTTTTTTCTCAAGCGTCCGAATAATGCCATTTTTGTCAGTGTTATTAGAAGGACAACTTTTGCCTTCATTTGAACATTGACAACTGAATAGACGGCATTTCTGGTACATAACCCATGTACGAGCGGATCAGGCGCGCCGCCAAGAAGGACAAGCCAAGGAGGTGATGAACCGGCTGTCCTGAGCGATCAACGCAAGCCTGAAACCCGGAGGTGGCACTCCGGAGCGCGATGACTGCATGGGGGCTTAAAGATACTTCCTCACGGCCTCCTAAAGACTTGGGGGGAACCCTGCAACGCACGAGTAAAACGACGCTGCGGAGTTATGACAGCCGCGCCAGCGGAGACCAGGAATGTCCCTATCGTCAGGGGCGCGTGGCAAATGTGACGAAAGCAACGGATATAATCTGAAAGGCTACGTCCATTTGCTGTTAGCAACAACAAGTCATCATTTGGGTGCAGCCCTTTCTTTTCAAAGTCAGATACCATGCGCTGGCAGCTTCGGTTGCCAGCGCATTCATGTGATTTTGAAACCGACTTCAAAGAAAGGAGAACCCTTATGAACCAGTTGACGCAAACCTGTCCACAATCGGCAACCGATGAATTGGTTGACATCCGTGAAGTTGCGGTAGATAAAGACCTTCCCAAAGAGGAACGGATCGCGGCCTTTCTTCACCAAATCAAAAATCCCTATCGCTTTCGCTGCGGCGATTTTGTAGTAAACGCCGCATTTGCCAGCAACGGGGTCACATTGGAGGAATGCCTGCAAGGGATTTTAAGGTAATCGACATCCTCGCTCTTTTGCCAAAAGCGTGCTACGATGTGTATGGAAAAGGATGAGAACTGAAAACCTCAAAATCCACTCTTTTCTTGCGGGAGCTTCCGGGAGGAAAGGAGTGCTTTTTCATGCCAAAATATCAGGCGACAGCTTACATTCGTCTGTCTTACACAGATGATCGCTCCAGCGAGAGCGACAGCGTTACCAACCAGCGGAAGCTGATTGAGAACTTCATTGAACGAAATCCGGACATCCAAATCGTATCCGAAAAAATCGACGATGGTTATAGCGGTATCATTTTTGACCGTCCGGCGTTTAAGGAAATGATGCAGGACATTACCGATGGCAAGATCAACTGCGTCATTGTAAAGGACCTCTCCCGCCTGGGACGAGAGTACATCGAAACCGGACGCTACCTGCGCCGGGTGTTCCCCACTTATGGGGTTCGATTTATTGCCATCACGGATAACATCGACACCGCCCATGAAGGCAGCGGTGACGATCTGACCGTATCCGTCAAGAACATTATGAACGAAGCCTACTGCCGGGACATTTCCATCAAGACCCGTACCTCTTTGGATATAAAGCGCCGTAACGGAGATTTTGTTGGAGCCTTTCCTGTTTACGGCTATATGAAGTCCGAGGAAAACAAAAACCTGCTTGTGCCTGACCCGTATGCTTCCCGCGTTGTCCGGGACATCTTCCGTATGCGCTTGGACGGGACAAGCGCCCTGCGGATCGCCACCGTGCTGAACGAAATGGGCATTCTCTCCCCCCTGGCCTATAAGAAAAACAATGGTTTTCCCTATGCCAAACATGGCTATGCCGACAAAGAGGATTGCAAGTGGTCTGCTACAACGATCATCCGCATTTTGCAGGATGAAACCTACATCGGCACATTGGTACAGGGCAAGCAAGGCTCCCCGCACTACAAAATCAAGCAGATGGAGCAGCGGCCATCCTCTGAATGGATTCGCGTCCCTGATGCCCATGAGCCGCTGATTGCCAAGCAGGATTTTGAGCTGGTCCAGCGTATCCGCAGACTGGATACCCGGACTTCTCCCAAACGGGATACGGTGTATCTTTTTTCCGGCGTCTTGATCTGCGGGTGCTGTGGGAGCCGCATGACGCGAAAAACAAACCGGGTCAAAGGCAAGGAATATCACTATTATTATTGCCCCACCGGGAAAAAGCATGGCTGCACCAACCCGGTAATGCTCAAGGAAAGCGATCTGGTGGAGTGCGTCAAGGACAGTCTGAAAGGCTACATTGACAATGTGAGCTGCCTGCAAGCCATCCTGGACGGTATCGACCAGAGCAGCATCAATCAGGCGCTTGCCAATGAATACGCCTCCCATATCGCCGCCAATGAGCAGCAGGTGGAGCAGGCGCTTGAATTTAAGGCCCGCCTGTATGAAAGCCTGATTACCGGCACCATCAGCAAAGAGGAATATACCGACTATAAGGCCAGATACACGAGGATTGCAGAAAATGCAAAAGAGAGTATCCGGGTCTTAAAGGAAAAGCTGGCTGATGTTCTGGAGAACCGGAGTGAACGGAACCGCTGGATTTCCCACTTCACACAGTTCTCTACGATGGAGACCCTGGACCGCAAAGCTGTGGTTCACATGATACAGAGCATCAAGGTGATTGGGAAAAAGGAATTGGAGATCACCTTTACATACCAGGATGAATACCAGAAAGCGATCCAGCTGATTCAGCTGGCAGAGCAAACAAGCCAAAGAAAGGTGGGATGATTTGTGGCAAGAAAAAGCAGAAAAGAAACTGTGGTGCTTCCTGCGCCGGAGATGGATACCTCTTGCCGCGCCGGAGTTTATGTGCGGCTTTCCGTTGAGGATAAGCATACTCACACCGCCTCTATTGAAACCCAGCAGCTGATTATCGCCCGGTATCTGGAGCAGAACCCGGAGATTATTGTGGTACAGACCTACATTGACAATGGCGCAACGGGTACGAACTTCCACCGTCCCGGCTTCCAGCAAATGCTCTCCGATATTGAAGCGGGTCTTATCAACTGTGTCATTGTAAAAGATTTGTCCCGGCTGGGGCGAAATGTCATAGACACCGGCTACTACATTGAGCGTTACTTTCCCATGCAGAAAGTCCGCTTTATTGCCGTGAATGACCGCTACGATTCTTCTTCCCCGGATAACGCCCACGATGGTATCATCATTCCGCTGCGGAACATGATTAACGAAGCCTATGCGATGGATATTGCCAGAAAAATCAAAGCCCAGCAGCGGCAGGCCATGAAAGACGGCAAGTATGTTGGTGCGCGTACACCCTATGGATATTTGAAAGCTCCAGATGACTGCCACCAGCTGATTGTTGATCCGGTGGCTGCCGAAGTAGTCAAAACCATGTTTCAATGGGCCGCCGAGGGCGCAGGATTAAACACCATAGCGGTACGATTGAACGAGGCCGGGTATCTCTCTCCCAGCCACTACAAGAGAACCCTGGGAGAGATCACCCATGAGAATCTGGTGGGAAACGGGCATTGGCAAACCCGCACCGTTGCCAAAATTCTCCGTGCAGAAGTTTATACCGGCGATCTGGTGCAAGGGGTATCTAAAATCATTGACCACAAACAGGTCAGAGCCAGCGCCGATGAATGGACAACGGTACGCGGCACCCATGAAGCCATCATCAGCCGGGAGCTGTTTGCCGCTGTTCAGAACGCATTGGACCAGGCTGCACAGCAGGCCAAAGACAGGGAGATACATTCCTGGTCTCCCAATCTTTTGAGAGGCAAGATCTTCTGCGCCCACTGTGGTCATAGCCTTCATCGGCAAAAATGCGTCCGCAGAAAGACATCGGAGGTATATGTCTATCACTGTATCAGCAACAACCGCATCAAAAAGGGCGTTTGTCCTGGTGCTTTTATCTTTGAAAAAGAGCTGCTGGATGCCCTGGCTGATATGATACAGGAACAGCTTGATACCACGCTGGGGCAATACTCTCTCGGTCTGGAAAACCTCACCAAAGAAGCCGAGGAACAGAAAAACATACAGGCTAAAATCGCCAGCCGGAAACAGGAAATCCAGCAGCTGCGAACCTATCAGCGCGGATTGTATGAGGGCCTGATCCAGAACCATCTGTCAAAAGACGAGTATTTTACCTTCAAAGAGAAATACGAAGCCAAAATCGAGGCCATTAGCAAGGAAATTGAACAGCTGAAAGCAGGGCTTGCAATCATCGCCAAGCAGCTGGAACAGTACAAAATGCTGTCCCAGGATGCACAGCATATCAAGGAAGATCGCCAGCTGACGGCAGCCCTGATTGACCGCCTGATTGACCGTGTAGAAGTCTCAAAAGAAAAGCGGATTACGGTTCGTTTCCGCTTCCAGAGCGAATTTGAACATTGTGAGGAGGTGCTGAGCCAGTGCAGAAATATGTGATTGCCCTTTATATCCGCCTTTCCTTGGAGGATTATAAATACGACAGTATGAGCATTGAAAACCAGCACCTTGCGCTGAACGAGTTTGTTTCTTCCATGCCGGAGTCCGCTAATGCAGAAGTCCTTGAATTTATCGACAACGGGTATAGCGGGACAAACTTCGAACGCCCCAAAGTCCAGGAGCTGATTGAGATGGTACGGGCCAATAAAATCGACTGCATCATCGTAAAAGACTTTTCCCGATTTGGACGAAACAGCATTGAGACTGGCTATTTCATTGAGCGTGTGTTTCCGCTGTTTCACACCCGGTTCATTTCCATCAACGATGATTTTGACAGCGATCAGCACAAGGGCGATACCGGCGGTATGGATGTGGCTTTCAAGTATCTAATCAGCGAGTATTACAGCCGCGATATGTCCATCAAGACCAAAAGCGCCAAGTACGCCAAAATGCAACGCGGCGAATACCAGAGCAAAGTTTGCCCTTACGGGTATCGCAAAAGCGCCGATGGCAGAATGGAACCGAATCCGGAAACCGCTGCTGTGGTACAGCTCATTTTCCAGCTTGCTGCAACCGGCATTGGAGCGGCAGCCATTACCAGAGAGCTGTTCAAGCAAGGTATCCCGACCCCAGGAGAATACAAAGCAGCTCATGGGCAGCAGTTCCATGATGTTTCCCGCACCCGTGGCCGTTGGAGTGGCGCTACGGTTCTCCGTATCCTGGAGGACGAACGCTATATCGGCTCCTATGTCATCGGGCGTCGTGCTGTTATTGAAGTGGGCGGCACACGGAGCCGCAGGAAGGACCGGGACAAATGGTTCATTATTCCCGACCATCATCCGGCAATCGTTGATAAAGAACTATTTGAAAAGGTGCAGGCTGTGCAGCGCCGATTTTCCTTGCCGAACAAGAAAACCAGAGAGTACCCACTGAAAGGAAAAGTCTATTGCGGCTGCTGTGACCATACGCTCTCCCGCATCGCTCAAAAGAAACCATTTTATATGTGCCGCCATTCTACTGCCGATGTGAACAGCCGCTGCCGCGATGTTCGTGCAGATGCTGCCGGTCTGGAAGAAGCAGTCCTCCTCACTTTGAAAAAGCAGCTGGAAATCCTGTTTCCCGTACATGAGGACGGCACCATTCACCTGGAGGCCACCGTTGCCAAATGCTCTGAGTATGAGAAACAGCTGGAAGCCTTGAGGGATCAGAAGCAATCTCTCTTTGAACGGTACCTCTTGGGGCAGATCGAGCTGGACACATATAAATCGGAGAAAGCAGTTTATGACGCAGAAATACTGAAAGTCAAAAATGCCTATGCTGCTGTCACCGCCCAGGCAAAGCTGAAGCGAGAAGAACAGGCCCGCCAAATCAGCCGACAAGAGATCGTTCACTCGATTGCGGAAGCGGATGTGCTAACCTCCGAGCTGACCGATCTACTGATTGAAAAGGTGTATGTATTCCCCAACAACCGCATTGAGATTGTTTACAAAATCCATGACCTCTTTGAATAATTGAAGGTGCAAAAAACGGAAAACCCAGGCTATCAAATCCATCTTGGTGGCTTGGGTTTTCTGCTTTTCGGCGCTTTTATCGTCGAACAACAAGTGGTACAATATAGTTAAATTCTATTTGCTATGAAAGCCGTACCAGGGGGAACAAAAATGGGAAATCGAACATTTGAAGATGTGAAAAGCTATGTAGAATGGCAATCTCAAGGGAAACGTACAGTATTGAGTGCAAAAACAGAGCAACACTTCGATGATTTAGGTGTTGATGTACGTGTCTGGAATGTCAAAACTGATACTGATGGAGATTGGTGGGTAGTGGAGGGCGACGGGATTCCTATGAATCTCTATCCCCAAAGTGCATATTATTTTGGAGCAGATGAAGTGTATTCTTTCCACATGGGCTTAATGCAGAGAATGAGCGCAGCCCAGGGTGAATATAGTCCAGAGGATTTTGTAAATGGTGTGACGCTCGATGCAGAAATTGCTCCTCAACTTTTCCGAAAGCTCAAAAGTGTCGCTGCGCTAATTGATACCGCTAAGGAGATTGAAGATTTTCAAGCGATAGGTGTTCAGTGCAGAGAAACATTGATTGAACTCGGCAACCACATTTATGACCCTGCAATGGCTGGTGATGGGGAGCAGCCCCAAGCATCAAATTTCAAGCGAAAATGTGAACTATTTATTCAGTTCTATTTGAAAGGATCGGAAAACGCAGATTACAGAAGTATTATTAAGAAACTAACAGAATCCACCTGGGATTACGCCAATAAGATTACACATTCGCGTAGTGCTACATACTACGAAGCCTCAACCTGTGTTACGCTTTGTATTTCTCTTGTTGGCGTTTATGAAAACATCCTTCAGAAAGTTTTCGATCCACTTTCTCAATACCATTGCTCAGTTTGCCAAAGTAAGAAATTAAGCATTGATGGTGATGATTCAGATGAAGATGGAATGGTGAAAAAACTATATCTCCGTTGTGAAGAATGCGGTGCTACAACAGAAGTAGTCTTTGAAGGAAATGATGGGGATAATCCCACCTATACTACGGGCAAAGTCGTAGAATAAAAAGCAAAAACAGAAACCCCAGACTATCAGCACTAAGATTGGTAGTTTGGGTTTTCTGCTTTTCAGAATTATATTTTTTTGTCGTGTGCTTGACATACGGGTGCCGGAGATCGTGAAAGCGAATGCTGGGTAGCCCTGCCCGTTTCAACAGCGTTTTTAAGTGATTGTAGGCGGTGCCGGGACTGGTGGGTTGCTCCGGTCGAAGCGGATGTGGGAAGATCCACTGGGAGTAGGAGTGCTTCTTCCGCTGGGCCAGCAGTTGGGCGGTGCTGGGCGGCAGGGTGATGGTCCGTTTTCCTGTGCCCGTCTTGGTCTCACCGGCAACCAGCCTGCCACCTTTCTGGACATGGAGCGTCCTGCGGACGGAGAGCGTTCCATGTACCTCGTCGAAGTCACTCCACATAAGGCCGCATATCTCACCCTGCCGCAAGCCGGTGGTCAGTTCGGTGTAGAAGAAGTCGTGCCAGACACTGTCCGCCCGGATTGCCTCCATGAATCGCTCCAGCTGATCGTCATTGAGGATCTGCTTGGGGGCCGTTTTCTTTTTGGGCAGGGTGATGCCCTCGGTGGGGTTTCGGGCGATGAGGTTTTCCCGCACCGCCGCATCCATGGCCTGGTGGAATACCCCGTGGATGCGGCGGATGGTCGTACTGGACAGCTTGTGTCCATACTCCGGATGGAACTCTTTCCGACCATTTTTCTGGAGTTCCCGGTACAGCTTCTGGACATCCTCTCGGGTGACTTTTGCCACCGGCTTGTCTCCCAAATAGGGCTTGATGTTTCGCTCGACATATCCCTGGTAACCCTCCAGAGTGGAGGGTCGCACCGAGGGGGCGGCGTACTCCTCCAGCCAGCGGTCCAGCCACTGGCCCAGGGGCATTTTACTGTTCTCGCTCAGTTCCACATCCCGATATTCCTCGATATTCTGATGGAGCTTTTTCAACAGCTCCTTCTGCGTCTTGGCGGATAGATATCGGAAGATAGGTTCGCCGTTCTCCTTGTGCCCTACTACGATTCGACCCTCCCAGCGTCCATCTTCCCGCTTGCGGACCATGCCGTCCCCGGACGGTCTGCGCTTTCCCATAGTTTCATTCCTCCTCTCTCATCTGGCGGCAGACGCGCTCTGTCTCCTCCTCATCGAAGGAATACAGACCATCCACCTCCAGCTCTTTGCTCAGTCCCCAGGCCAGTTTGAATCCGGCCATAAAGCTGGCCAAGGAAGTCTCCTCCCGCAGCAGATTTTGAGTATCCACCAAGTGCATGAGCCTGCGCCGCTGCAGCTTGTCCAGGCAGTCACGCACTTCCTGGCGGGTGTTCTCAATGTCCTCTTCTAACTCACTGAAATCCGGCTCCCGGTAGAACCTCTGGTGCAGGGCTCTCATGTAGTCGTTCATGTGTACCGCCTCCTATCAGCGACACAACATACCACAAGGTTTGGTCAATAGCCATCCCAATCCCAGCGAGTTATCAATTTGTTATCAATTGCCCGGCGCTTATTTTTGTTTATGCAGCGCAAGTCCTGCGCGCCGTCTTGTATCGATTCGTAGCTTGTGGTAAGATGCGGTTACTCCGTGTTAGCTGTGGGAGGTGTAACGAATGATCTACTGCATGGCAGATCTCCACGGAGAACGGGATTTCTTTCTTCGGATGCTGGAGCAGATCCGGTTCTCTGATACGGACCATTTATACATCCTTGGGGATGTGATCGACCGGGGCACCGGTGGCATCGATCTGCTGGAGCAGATCATGGAAGCCTCCAACATGACCATGCTCCTGGGCAACCACGAGCAGATGTGTCTGAGCACCCTCGGTCCCCACAACGAATTCGGTGCCCGCGACCTGTGGCGGCAGAACGGCGGAGGGACCACCTACCGGGAGCTGCTCTACCACTGCACGCACCAGAAGCGAAACCGCATTCTGCGTTTCCTCTCTGAATTACCGGATGCTCTGGAGCTCACGGTGGGCAATCAAAAATTCCATCTTGTCCACGGTTTCCCAGGGGACGACCACGACACCCGCATCTGGGGCCGGGTAGAACCAGACAGCGTAAGCCCCTATCCGGACACCATCTGCATCGTCGGCCACACCCCTACAGTATTTCTCACCGGCAGAATGGACGAGGATTCCTCTATCTGGCACGGGAACGGGATCATCGACATCGACTGTGGCTGCGGTAACCTGAACGCTCCCCACCGTCGTCTGGCCTGCCTGCGCCTGGATGACATGGCTGAGTTCTATGTGGGCGGAATAGAAACCGAAATCTTCATTTGAGTTTTGATGGAGCCTCCCGCAACTGTGTGGGAGGCTCACTGATTATTCCACTGTATTTGTTTTCGCCTCTTACCATCCGCCCATGGTCATGCCGCCCATATTCTGCTCTTCCTCATGGTCATCTGGCTTGTGCCCCAGGGCAATTTTCTTTTCCCGAAGCTTCTGGAAACGCTTGCGGTCAATCTGCATACCACCCGAGGTTGGAGTGGTTGGCGCATTGTCACGGAAGATGTTACCCATATGATGGAGCAGTCGGGTAGCCGAGAGCAGCAGGCTGGGTGATACAAGCTGTCCCTGCTGTTCCATCCGATCCACAAAAAATTGCGCATAGGTGTGGCCCTGTTCTGCTGCGGCCTGAAACCACTCGTAGGCGGCGTCATCATCCTGTTCCACACCTTCGCCCATCAGGTACAGTTTGCCCAGCAGATACTGTGCCCAAGGGTTATCCGCTTGCGCCGCCTGGTGGAGATACTCCGCTGCTGTGCCAGAATTCTTCACCACATGCTTACCGCTGAGATACTCCTTGCCCAACACATAGGCAGCGTAGTCGTTTCCGTTTTTGACGGATGCTTTCATCCAACGGATGCCTTCGCTCGGATCACGCACATCCGGATCGTCAGAGAGAAGCAATCCGCCCAGGGAGTATTGCGCGGCGTGGGCCTCCTGCTTTGCTGCCTGTTCCAACCAATGTTTGGCTTTCTCTGTATCCGGAACAAGCAGTCCGCCGTCTCGATACAACAGTCCCAGAAAATATTGCGCATGTGCGTCACCCGTTTGGGCCAGTTGTTCCATCTTTGCTGCGGCAGCATCCCGTTCCGCGAGAGGCAGTTCTTCATTTTCAATCGTCCCCCGCAGTTCCCAGCACACCCAGGTGAGTTCCCGGTCATCTACCCAGCCACCGCCATCCTCCATGTCCCTGTCCTCAAAGAAAATTTGATTTTGCCGAATACGCTCGGCCTCCTGGATCACTGCGTTTTTAATAGCGCGGAACTCTTTCTGCTGAGACAGCGGCGGACGCTGGCGTTTCTTCTCTGAATAGAGGTCACTTACTCTGCACTGCAGGTCCCACCACTTCTGGTAGCACTCGTTCACAACCGGCAGCCGTTCCATCTGGTCTACGATCTCGTCTACCTGCTTTTTCACCGATTTTGGAAGATACCCATAGGACTTCTTACCTTTCACATCACCCAACTGTTGCGCAAGATCCAGCATCATCTGCTCTGCCTCTGGATGCTCACAGACCGACTCACTCATCTGCTGTGATAACTCCAGCATGGCATTTCGCGTCTCCCGCACCAGTTCATCTCTGCTTTCAGACTTCTGTTCGTAGAGATGGAGCATCTCCTGTTTGAAGATCTGATTGGTGAGTGTGGATTTGATATTGCGGATGCCGTCCCGTGTCAGATATGCTTCTCCCGGCTGTGTCGACCACGCCATCATGTGCACATGGGGGTGCTTACCCTCGTCATGGAAGGCGGCGTACCAACGGAAATCCTGGAGCGGGATCTGCATGGCAGTAGCAATGTCATTGCGGTGTGTACGCAGGAGAGAACGCCACGCCTGGGCGTTGTTATAGCCCAGGCGCTCCGCGTCCTCCCGATGGAGCGAGATGATGTGCGTCCACACATTTCCTGTGTAGTGCTCCAGTTCCGACATGGCCTTGTCCAGATCCACACTATCCTCATCTCCAAACAGTCCATGGTTACCCAGACGCTCAGCGCGAGGACGAGTGGCAATGTATTTTGCGTAGCCCTCAGATGATTGTACTTGGGACCAGTTCTCCTCCAAAGCCAGAGTGATGAGAGACGAGGCATTGGCCTTGGTGGGACGAGTAGTGTAGTCCTCATACTCCAACAAACCTTTTGTGTCAGGAAAATCGTTCACCAGTTTAGTGATGAGCTGCTCCTGCTTGCGGGTGGGCGGACGGTCATCTGGAATGATCTCCACCCGTTCCCGCGTGGCAATATACTTCATGTAGCCGCCCGCACCTTGACCGCCGCCGCACTTGATGTAGGGACTCTTGACAATCAGTCTCGCCACTCATCATCACTCCCGTTGGCATCTCTCACGATCTGCTCGAACCGCAGCCTGCCGTTGGTGCGCTTCACATTGGCGATGCTGTTGGCGCGGCGGCGGCGCAGATACTCCTCGTCCAGCTTGACGCAGTCGGCCAGCGTGCTCATACCCATGTCCAGTTCCACCGCCTGCTTGAACAGCAGCGACGCCATGCGATTTTCAAACTGATCCAGCCGGCCGTCCAGGTAGGACTGAACCGAGGTGGGAAGAAACAATCCGGCGTTGTTGGCGCTGAGATAGTCCAGATAAAAGTCGATGGCATTCTCAATAAAAGCGGTGAGACTGCGGCTGCCATCTTCCGTATATCGTCGTTCCAAAGTTGCTTTTTTCTCCGGTGAGAGGTAGAGAGGAAATTTCTCTTTTTTGCTCATCATGATCTCCTTTCCGGGGCTTGACCCCTGTTTTTTCCTTGTGGGAGTAAGCATTGGGGGATAACGACCGCAAAACTCTGTTTGCTCTCTGATTTTGACCCCATTTCCAACGCCCACAGAAACTCCTGAAACTGCCCGCACTGCGGGCAGTTGTGACCGGCCAAAGGCGTCGCGGTCGACGCCTTGCCTTTATCCTGCTTTTTCTTTCGTCCCCAGAGACATTTCCGAAAGCGGCCCAATTCCGCCTCAAAAGCCCCTGGTGGGGCAGGGACTCTGCCCAACACCGAAAGAAGGCACACAGCGCCTTACGCTGGGGAATACGGGCTGTTCTTGGCCTGCTGCTCCAGGCACTTTTGCACCCGCTGCCGTTCTGTTGTCAGTTCCAGTTCCGCCAGCTTTTCCTCGTAGTGCCGGGCAATCACATTCTGAGGTGGGAGCAATGTGAACTGCAAGGTCCCGTTGCGCGTCACACCAGCCTTTGTTGTGACCTTAGTGGGCTCCACTACAATGAGCCCATGCTCCTCCAGCTTTTTCACATACCGGCTCACGGTATTTGCGCACATACCGACTGCCTCCCCGATGGTCTTGTAGCTGGGCCAGCACTGGTGCGTCTTCTGGTTCTCGCACCGGCGCAGATAGCAGTACACCGCCAACTCGCCGGAACTCAGTCCCAAGAGAAAGATCTCATTTGGCAGAGAGAAAAAGTTTCCCATGTACTTCATCCTGCACCTCCCGTATGCTCCTCCACCCACTGAATAAATCTTTCTTTAGGCACCACCATGCGGCTGCCCACACGCAGTACCGGGAAGTCCGGTTCGTGCATCAGTTCATACCCACTGGACGGCGATACGCCCAGTACCTTCGCCACCAATTCCGAATTGAGAAACAGCGGCAGTTCGTCGTAACTTTTGTAGACAGATTCTTTCATGTTGACCATCTCCTTTCATCCTATTTCCCGTCAAGCAGGAAGCTTTACAAATATACAGGAGGAGGAAGAGCAGTTTTAGAAAGCCGGAAGAATAAATTTCAGAGCTTTGACCAAACTGGAGCGATTTGACTTAGCAATCTTGCTGGCAAATAACCACCGTATACTCCATGCTGTCAAATCTCCCCCTACTTCTTTAGCCGCAAACATTTGCGTGTGACATAGATTTGACATAACTTTTGGATGGCGCCCGAATTGCCTCTCTACTTGTATTGGGGAAATCACATCCTATTGACATACACTTGACAGAAAAACGGAGCGTCTGCTTTGCCGCAGGCGCTCCGTTTGAGGTTAGATTATTTACTTTTGTGCTGGTTTCAGCAGCCGGCATGTTCCCTCCGCCTCGTCCCGCTCTTTCAGCAGAGAGGCCAGAGCAGAGAAGAATTTCTTTTGCTGATAGTCCACGCTGCCACGGTTCAGCTGATGGGCATCCGCGTACTTGCGGATGGACAGGCCGTCCACGAACCGCTCCCGGAAATAATCCTGGTATGCAGTCAGCACCGTTTTCAGGGCATTGTCCAGAAACTGTAGGTCCTCTTTCAGCTTGGCGAAGTCACTTTTGGTGATGGCGGCAAATCTCTTTTCCTTCACACAGAGGCGATATTTGTTCCAGTCAAAGTTGTAGTGCTCACAGAGATCTTTTGCGTATGCGTAGTAGGTAAGAGACTGCTGATAATCTCGGGAGTCATAAGCTTCATCCAGTTGCCGATTTTTTCGTTTACGTACCGGTCCCCGGAAGCCCTCTTCCTCCAGACGCTCTATGGCCTCCCCTGATATCTTCATATTGAGCAATCGCTTATACTTAGCTTTCCGCTCGCCGTTCACTTCGATAAAAGCGCAGAAGGATTTTTTGCTGGAGGTGTAGTATCTGGGGACAGCCGCAAAGGGGTAGGTGGTCCAGACGACCATCTCTTCGTCAGTGTCGGCGTCGGTGGCCAGTGAGATAACATAGACCACTTTACCGTCGTACCGTCGATAGTATCCAGCACTAATCCGCCTGCCCGCCATTTCCGCACCTCCTCTTTTTATTGTTTATTCCCACACAGAATTTGAGGAGGTTTTCTACCCAAATACCACTGTGGAGGAAATTTACAGCACCGATACTTCGCCATATAGGTTTACTCGTCTTGCTTGCAAAACTGCATGAAGGCCTACAGCACCAGTATATCTCCATGCATTACGCAACATCGGGATAACGGGTATACACATATTCATAGATTTTTTGGCGGTATCCAGAAATACTGACCTCGTCGTAGCACTCCGGCAATTCCGCCCACAAGGTATCCCGAATGAGGTTGTCTACCGCGGCTTTGGTTTCCTGCTTGTCCGTCCAGTGATCCAGCTCCGCGATTTTGGCCTTCACCTTTGCCAGAAGATCAACTGCTACCTGTTTGATCTTCTGAATATCCTGTTTGGAAAGATTTTCAGAAAACAAGAGATCATAGAGGGACAATTCTTCATCACTGGAGAAACCCTCCCGGACATACCGCTGCTCCTCCTGATCCATGCTGTTGGCCAGATCCATCAGATCCATGAAGGTTTTCTCTATGGTAGCCCGATTCTGCTCACTGTTGTAGTCCTCGATGATCTGCTGGTACCGCTCGTAGTAATTGATACGCAGGTGGTTAGAAAACAGCAGCTTATCAAGACGCTCTTGGATGAGGTCATCCAGGTCTTTGAGAATCAGATTTTTCTTCTTTGCTCTTGCAAACTCTCTCCGGAGCAAATCGAAATTAATTTTGCTGATGTCAAACTGGCGGGAAGGGACAATTCCCTCTCCGGGTGAATCCACCTGCACATATTCGTTGATAATACTGTTGATCTCCACCATCAGATCCACATTGCTGGCGCTCTTGCGCTTTTTCTGCAGCTCATGGAAGATGGCCACGATGGCTTCATATTCCTTCCTGTCTGCCGAAGAAACATCCTGGCTGTCAGCATACTTTATCAGGCGGACCAACTCAGTAGCATAAGTCTGAAACTGCTTTCGTTCCTCCAAGGTACCGCTCACTGCATTGGCTGCTTCCTGGAGCAGTGCCAGTTTTTCAAAATCCTTTCCATCGATCAGATCCTGCAAACAGAAATCATGCTGCTGTAAATAGTCCTTTGCCGCTGAGATGGTATCCAGAATTCGGGCAATCAGTTCTTCTTTGTCCACTGTAGGATCGGTGCCGCCCTGCCCGCCTACATTAGCAGTGTAGTCCGCCAAGGCCTTCCGCAGAGCCTTTACAATACCGATATAGTCCACAATGAGGCCGTTGCTCTTGCCCTCTGACACACGGTTGGCCCGTGCAATGGTCTGCATCAAGGTGTGGGCTTTAAGGGGCTTGTCCAGATACAGACAGGACAGGCACTTCACATCAAAGCCGGTGAGCCACATAGCGCACACAAACACCACCCGCAGGGGATTGGCAGGATCTTTGAACTCCTTGTCCAGTTCCCGTTTTTCCATCTTCTGTCGGTGTGTCTTGATGTCCAAGCCCCACTTCTGGAACGTCTGAATCTCGTTCTGCTCCTGGCTGATGACCACTGCCATCTCGGTTTCTTTCATCCACTCCAGCTTGCGGCTCAGCTCCTGGGCCTCCTGCTGGGTGGCGTGCTTGATCTTCTGTTCCAGTCTGGCGATCTCCTCCGCCCAGTATTTGTGAGCCAGATCATACATCCGGACACAGGTGACCTTGTTCAGGCAGACGAACATGGCCTTGCCGCTGGTCCACAGATCGGAATAATGGCCCACAAAATCCTTTGCAATAGACTCCAGGCGCTGCTGAGCGGTCAGCAGATGGATCTCCTTGGCAAATTCCCGCTCCAGCTTTTCCTGCTGATCCACATCCAGATCGGCCCGCTCGATGGCGTCCAGAATCCGGTCGGTGATCTCCGGGTTGTGCAGATCCGCGATCTTATCGCCCCGGTTCTCATAGTACAGAGGAACTGTAGCGCCATCCTCTACCGCCCGCTTGAAGTCATACACCGATATGTATCCACCAAAGGTGCGCTCGGTGATGTTGTCGTTGGACAGCAGAGGCGTCCCGGTAAAGCCAATCCGTGAGGCGGTAGGCAGCAGCGCCGTCATATTGTCGGCAAAGATGCCGTACTGGCTGCGGTGGGCCTCGTCAGACATGATGAGGATATCGTGGTCGGGATAGATTGGTTCTGGGTTTGCCTTGTTGAATTTCTGAATGAGGGTGAAAATGAAGCTGGGATTGCCCTTCAATTTCTGTACCAGATCCTCGCCGCTGGTGGCGATAAACTGGCTGGCTTTGGTCTTACCCAGCAGACCGCAGTTTTCAAAAGTGTCACTGATCTGCTTGTTCAGCTCATCCCGGTCAGTGAGGATGACAATGGTAGGCGAGCCTGCGAACTTCCGTCGGATCTTCTGGGCCAGGAACACCATTGAATAGCTCTTGCCGCTGCCCTGGGTGTGCCAGAAGACACCCAGCTTGCCGTTGTTTAGTTTCCGAGCCTCGTAGGCCTTAACCGCCTCATTGACACCCAGATACTGATGATTGCGGGCCAGGATCTTTGCGGTGCGTCCGCCGGAGTGGTCGAAGAGGATGAAGTTTTCCAGCAGATCCAGGAAGTTTTCCTTTTTACAGATACCCCGCAGCATGGTTTCCAGAGCCACACTGCCTTGCTCCTGCTCACTGAGGCGCTTCCACTCATGGAAGAACTCATACTTGCTGCCCAGGGTGCCCACCTTGGCCTCCAGGCCGTTGGAAAGGATGAGAAAGGCGTTGTAGTAGAACAGGTGGGGGATGGTGTCCAGGTAGTCGGTGTAGTTATTGGTATAGGCGTCCTGAACATCCACCGTGTTCTTCTTCAGCTCCACAAACAGCAGGGGGATTCCGTTCACAAAGCCCACGATATCCGTGCGGCGGCGGTAGAGAT
The DNA here is from genome assembly GCF_037572415.1 of Flavonifractor porci. Lineage (NCBI taxonomy): Bacteria > Bacillati > Bacillota > Clostridia > Eubacteriales > Oscillospiraceae > Flavonifractor > Flavonifractor porci. The sequence continues at coordinate 66,832 of NZ_JBBHLB010000009.1, read as the reverse complement.
CGCCGTGGATTTTCAGTTCCTTGATGGCCAGAAAGTGGTTGTTTTCCGGGTTCTGAAAGTCGATGACCGCCGCTCTCTTCTCCTCAGTTCTGCCGCCGGGGCGCTGCACGGTAACGGAAATGCCGTCCCGAATGAGGGTGTATTTCTCCTCGTTGATCTGCATGAGGGAGGCGGTGGAGAGATGGCTTTCCATCTTCTTCTGGGCCTCGTCCAGCTGGGCGGAGGTGAGCCACGGGTTCAGCCGCTGGATGGCCTGCCGAAAATACCGCGTGAGCAGGATTTCCCGGTAGCTTGTCCGGCCAAAAGTGCCATCCTTGCCCAGCTGTTCAGTATTGTAGGCAAAGGCTATCTCCCAGCCCAGCTCCCGCTCCAGCAGGTGCCCGGTACTCTCCTGAACAAGGATATTTTCGGAGTAGTCGTAGCTCATAGAATCCCCCCTATATAATTTTGGATTACTTTAGTTTCAATTGATCATGTATTTTACAAAACTGTTGCAACAGTTCTGTAGTACTTTTATTGAATTGTAATTTTTGATATTGCAAATCTTCTTGAGTCTCAATTTGCAATAAAACGGCGAGCAAACTTCTGCAAACATTTGATAGCATTTTTTCATCTATGCCATTAAATAAAAAATGTGACTGCATTAGTTGCTTTTCAATTGGAATATACTTTTTAACTGCCCATCCATGTTTTAAAAAGTCAATTGACTCATCACAACCATACGCCGCACAGAATGCATCATACGCTTTTTGAGGACTACGGGCATCTGTAAGCAATCGTTGAAAAGCGAGGCATCGTTGTATTTCCGCATATACCTCAAATCTTTTTTCAAACAAATCGATCCTATTTTGCCGATATGCAATACTGAGGGAAATAATTACTGCAACAGTAGATAACACTATTGGCGCTATAGCGATAACATAATCCAATACGCTTTTTTCAGATAATTGGCTGACGGCCGCAATCAAATCCTTATAAATTTCTTCTGTCAAATCCACACCTCCATTTCTTGCTCAACGCCTTTAGTAGTCGGCAGTCATGTGACTGCCTGCAATTTTTCATATTCCGCAAGTAAAGCATCAACTGCCTCTAATGTGTAAAAATCTTTCTTTGTTCCAGCCTTGTTATGTGGATCGAGATAATTAGGTTGGCAGTAGCGTTTATCAGCCTTTATCTTTTTCATCGCCATATTAAAAATCTTCCCAAACTTGATGTCCGGATTTTTCTCTTTGGCTTTCGATCGCAAGTCTTCATATCGTAACGGTGGAATATCGGGCTCAACTCGAAACACTGGTGCATTAGGATCATCAGTAGGACGGATTTTTCTATATAAAGCAACTGCTGCAGGATCTTTACTCAATGCCGCAATAATATCTGCATTTTTCGTATCACGAACTTTTTCTGTAATAATATTGAACCCAACTACAATGCTATCCTGAACTCCTGCTTCATGCAAGCCCTTGATGGATTGTATCACGTCATTTACAAATTCATTATGAGCTCGTCCATAGTCTTGTTTCAAGTAGTCTATGGGGTCAAATGGCAATTTCATTCCAACCGGCAAAATAATCAAGTTATCATCCTTGGAAATGTCTTTTTTAAAATATTTTTTTAGAAAGGCATCATAATTCAGCACTGCTTTACAAATAAGCATAAACATAACAGGATCAAGTGATTTTTCGAAGAAATGCACATTGGAGCAGCGGTATTCATTTAAACGCTCTAAGTTCTCGTATACGGCCTGAAATTTCTTGTTCTTTTCAGATGTATTTACATGGTCACGCACTAATGTTAGCGCTTTTGTGAATGTAATTGTATGGTTGGGGTCTTTTTTATTCTCATAGATGCCTTTTTTCGAAATGAACTTGTAGACATAGGCCTTTAATGCCAGTTCCCAGGCATTTATAATTAGTATAACAGCAGTAGAGTATCGATAGGAAATATGCGGCTTGTTATGAATTTCAATTCCGGCAAAAAGTGCTGCTTGTGAGGAATCAAGTAGAAGTTTTGTAACAGATTTGCCTCGGGACATAGTAACACCTCCATGCAGCAAATAATCAATTCAACGATGATTTTAATCGCTAACCTTGGACCATTTTTCAATCAGATAATTTACAAATGCCGAGCAGGAAACCAACATATATTTTGCGTCCTCGGCAGGGGCGTTTGTGAATCCTATGCTTCCATGTCTGATACCATCTTCATCAGATGTATAACCGTATAAGGAAGAAAACGCGCTTTCCATCGCCGGATGAATATGTATTCCCTTGTCCTTCAACTTCTTAATTGTCTTTCCTAATGTTGCTTGTGATCCTGTTTCACCGGTAATAATACAGCACATAGCTTCAACTGCACTAATAGATTCTTTAATTGAGTTTTCATAATCAGGCTCTGTTCTGTCAGCATATAAATCAAGCGCTTTGCTAAAATGCTTATTTACTGAATCAAATAGAGTCGAATGTGCTTCATGAATGGTGGATAGTTCCTGTACATTAGTGATAGGTATAACCTGTTTATCGAGCACCCTATAGCCATAGGACTCTTCTTCTAAAATACGATTTATCACACTTGTTACTTCGTCTACTTTGGTGGTAGATACGCATTCTAAATAATACTCAATAAAATCAAATATTTTGTACCACTCACTTGATTCCATCAAATAGTTCTGTAAATTTATTATATTTTGCTGTTTGACTGTTTCTAATGAGGAGAACTGATTTGGTGCGCCAATTTTGATTATTAAGTCGTGAATCTCGTCTCCATAATACGACCAGTCAGAACTTTCATATGAATTAAATTCATGTTTTAGAAACGCGCTGATAATTCGTTGTTTCAGTTTTCTATCTACCGTTTCTAATCGAATTGTTTTTTCTACATAAGCATTTCTTTGAGAAAATACCATGGTTTACTCCTCCACTTCTCCGCTCATTAGCTTGGGCAATAGTCGGTCACGGGCTTCTGATAGAGCGAAGTTTTCTTTTATTTTCACTTTTATCTGTTCCATAATGGGCGTCACAAAAGTTTCAAATGTTGTTATTAGATTATTTGAAGGAATTGTAATATGGATACTATCAAAGGTCTTTACAATAATGGTATTGAATACTCCACCATTGGACATTGCTTTTAGAGAAGCGATCTCCTTATTCAATGCAAAAAACAGATAGTATGGAGCAGAAATTTCATCAGACTTTAGTGCGTAACAAGACTGATTCATGGCCATGGGAACACCAAGCAATGTAGTTTTCCCAACAGTACCTCTGGCTGTAATAATTACTGTATTTTTAGGATAAAGGCGACTATTGCAATTATTTAGCCCTTCCTCGGTAATATTGGTAATAGTTTTAAATGCAAAGAATGCACCATCACTATCTTTGGGGGTATAGAAAGGAATTGTTCCATTATAATAGTTTGGATTGTCCGTTTTGGGTGTCCCGCCGCTCATAATATCTACTTTGTCAGAAAAACGATAAATTTCCCACCCCTCTGGCACACCGTCCACGATTTTAGTGTGCTCATGGCCAGGGAAGCGCAGGTCTATAAACCACTCTTGATACAGTCTCTGGGCCGCTTCTTCCAGCAGTTTGATCTGCTTTCGATTGTTCTCGATCAGATCGTCATAGGTGGAAAGAATATCGGAAATCCTGCGCTGGGTGTCAAGCTGTGGTAAATATATCTCAATGCTGCTAAGCAACCCTGTATTTATGCTCGGCATAGTTGCTCCGATTGAAATTTGTTCCAGCCATTTCCCTATATAGGGGCTTCTTAACTGATAATATATGTACTTGGGAAAACAACAACTTTCATTTAGCGCAACCTTTAGGCAATCACTTCCCGTCAACCAGCCATTTTCGTTTTGCGTAATGTAAACACATTTGCGTACATCGCCCTTTCGTGCAACCATAAGGTTGCCCTCATAAACTTGATGACGCTGAAGCCTCGTTACATGTTCTTCTGGTACTCTGATTAGCCCCGTATGTCGAATATGCCCATCAACCATATCTTTGGGCATAACAATCGGAGTCCCTTCATCTGCATAATCGGAGTTGTGCAACTGCGAGCCAAATGGTCCAGGCTGAATGCAGAGACTAATTTCCCCTAACTTTACTTTCTCCCAACTCACAGCCCCATCTCCTCCCAATTCTTCGAGATGGTCTCCATCAGGCGGTTGGATTCCTCCTGCAAGGAGCGCAGTTCCTGGTGGATCTCGGCCATGCGCTGGTGAAAATCCACACCGTCGTCCTCAGTGGGGGCTACGCCCACATAGGCGCCGGGGGTGAGGGAATAGCCCTTGGCTTCGATCTCCCCCAGCGTGGCTACCCTACACAGGCCGGGAATGTCGGCATATTCGCCCTCGCCGAATTTCTCCGTCAGCCAAGCGGCCTCTTTCGCAGTTACAATGGCTTCGTCAATGACGGCCAGCTTTTCATCCCACAGGGCCTGGGTCTTTTTCTTATCTTTCCGAACGACCTTTTCCAAATCAAATTTGGCCAGCTCCTGCTGCCGCTTCCGGTAATCCTCAAAAGCGGTTACAACTTCAGAAAAGTTCTTTCTCTCATGGACGGCAGACAGCAGTTCATTGGCATGCATCAGCGTTACATGATGTACCAAGGCCCGGTCATACTCCTTCACCAACGCCTGATACTTGTCCACCTCACCCCGATACAGCCACACAATGGCGTTCAGGTTCTTCAGCTGCCACTCGCTCCACTCGTTCAGGGTGCGGTCCACCACGGTGTAATAGTTCCGGGCATCAATGAACAGCACTTTGTCCCGCAGTTCTTCCCTTTTTCCCTTATCGAAGAACCACAAGGAACAGGGCAGGCTCTTGGTGTAGAAAAAGTTGTTGCCCACGCTAACCATCACGTCCACATGACCGGTTTTTACCAGTTGTGCCCGGATGTCCTTGTCCTTGCCCTGACTGTCGGTAGCGGAGGAGGCCATAACAAAGCCCGCCCGGCCCTGCTCATTCAGGTAGGCATAGAAGTAGGAGATCCACAGGTAGTTGGCGTTGCCCACCTCTTTGTTCTTGTTGACAGAGGGCAAACCAAAGGGCAGCCGCCCGGCGCTCTGGGCGGACTCCGACTTCACCTTGTCCACATTGAAGGGGGGATTTGCCATCACATAGTCGCACTCGCCCGCCAGATTGTGGGCGTCGTGATAGAAGGTGTTGGCTTCGTCGCCCGACTTCACCACGCCGGTCAGGCCGTGGACCGCCAGGTTCATCAGGCAAAGCTGGGCGTTATACTCCACCTTTTCCTGCCCATAGAAAGTCATGGTGTTGTTGGCTCGCATTCCGGCGTGCTCCACAAAGTCACCGGTCTGGACAAACATCCCGCCGCTGCCACAGGCCGGGTCCAGCAGGATACCCTGGGTGGGCTCCAACACGTTGACGATCATCTTGACCAGGGACTTGGGGGTAAAGAACACACCGTCGTCCTGGGCAATATTCTTGGCAAATTTATTGAGGAAGTACTCGTAGATCCGGCCCACAATGTCGCCGCCCACCTCGTCCAGAGCGCTGTTGTTGAAGATGCGCAGCAGCTCGGCCAGCAGTTCATCTGAGAACATGGTGTAGTCCTTGGGCAGCACGCCGGAGAGCTGTTCGCTCTGCTGTTCTACCAGCTCCATTGCATTATTGACCACCTCACCCAGACTGTTCATGACCTCGCCCCGCCAGTTGGTCAGCCCGGCAGCGGGGATGTTCTCCGGCAACTCCACCAGATAGGCATACTGAGCCTCACGAGGAAGAAACAGGGCACTGCGGGAGGCAAAGTCGCTGGCTTCCACTGGCAGCACCCGTCCGCCGCGCATGGGACGGTCCTTCAAAATCTCAGCCTCTACCAGTTTGAAGCGGCTGTACGCGTAACGCAGAAAGATCAGGCCAAGGACTGGCATACAATACTGATTTGAGGTTAGTTTAGAGCCTGCACGCAGCAGATCAGCGGACTCCCACAGTTCGGCTTCTAATTTACGAATGTTAATCATGTTTTTCCTCCGGGATATATTCCATAATGTCGCCAAAGTCCGCATCGACCACAGCGCAGATCTTTTCCAGTACCGCAAGGGTAACTGTTTCATCACGGCTTAGTTTTGTCATCGTGTTGGGGGCAATCCCAGCTGCTTTTCGCAGGCTTGCCTTACTCATCTTTTTGTCGATCAACAATTTCCAAAGTCTGTTGTATGAAACAGCCATTTGCGTGTCCTCCAGGGTATAAAATTTTGATTCAATTATAGCAAAATATATCATCATACACAAGAAAATATCGCAAGCTCTTGCGACAAATATCTTAAAGGTCTGAAAATAACTCCCACAATAATTAAGCCCGGCCTGTTTCATTCACAGGCCGGGCTGTTTGTCTATCTGGGCTGTTTTTATCTTTAATGCTCTAAGAAAATTACGCTAAAAATGTTTGACGAGTGGCTTTTGCTTTAATTATATCATTTTTCTAAAATGATATAATTAAACTGGCCGATGATAAAATTAACATCGACCAGTTTTCCTGTCAATCCCAAGTGTTAAATATGATCTCGCCTGCCGTCTGCGGATTCCAATAACGGATCTGCTCCAGTTCTTCCGGGTTCAGCTCCCCACACAGGCCGTGCCAGTCTTGGTTCAGCTCGTTGGGGCTCAGAACCCGCACTGGGTCATCCGACAGCTGCAACCAATCCGGTGGACTGATGAGAACAAATCTGCTGGCGGCGTCCCGCTGTGCAAAAGCTATGTAGGGATAATGGATGTTCTGCAAAATAAAGACGGACTGGTCATACCGGCTGAGTTTGGCAGAATAGAAGTTCCTTGCGGCAGTATCCGTATCCACTTCCGTCACAGCCCCACCATTTTCCATGGCAATGGAGTAGCACATCTGGCAGAACGCTTTTTCGTCCAAATGCGGCGGCGGAGCGGTGTCCGTGCCCCAAAATCCTGTAATTCCTCTTGGAAGTATCATGTCATCACGATCAGCGCATTAGATCATCAATGTAGTTGCCGTTAAGATCAAAAATTGCGGTGTAAATTGCCACATAATCGCCCTCATCATCGTAGATGTCCATACTGAAAGCGATGCAGAGTAAGGGCGAGTCATACATATAATTTTTCTCGAATGCGGCAATTTTGCGCTTAAACTGGTAAGTTTCCGCTACAGTCCGGTAATCTGCCCTCATTTCTTTCTGAAAATCCTCCGGATTATCATCGTACCATTTTTTCAGGTACTCCATCATGAACTGCTTGGTTTTCTCTAATATTTTGTACTTTTCAAAGTAATCATCAAACGGTATCCCGTTCAGCAACATCTCGCTCATGACACACCATCCTCCTCTACACAAGAAACATCCCCTGAGCCTCCACCAGTTTTCGTAGGAGTTCTACGGCAGTCTGGTTTTCTTCTGTAATTTTCTTCAGCGTAACAATATTGTATACTTCGCCGGTTTCAATATGAATCACCATATCAAGTGCCGGGAACAAGAATCTCATAGTTCCAAAGGTCTTTTGAAACACCAGGTCAGACAGTTCATCCATGTCATCGATGGATTCCATCGGGATTTCAAGGAAATATCCTTCTTCATTGGGCGTTTGTTCTTTGAAATCTTCTATATCTGGTAAGCCTACGCCAGTAACCAGAACAGTCTCCAGCGGATAGTAACATGAAAAATGGAGAACAATATCCAACCACTTACGAAGCAGACGAGCCATATTAGCCTCTTTATAATAATGCTTTTCCAGTAAAGCTATCCCATCATTCTGTCCGTATTCAAGGTCGCCGGGGACTATATCGATCAAATACGCTTTTGCATTGTCCTCCGCCGCCTCAGAAATAAGATATTCCATCTCTGCATCATACGCTCGCATAGAAAAACCTTTGAACCCCATTTGTTCAAACAGTTGCTGCATTTCATCATAACTTAGAGCCATTGTTTGATCTCCTCGCTTATATATTTTTTCGCTCTTATTCTGAAGAAAAGACTCTTACAAAGCCCTCTGTCCAGTGGCATTGACCAATGAGGTAGGTATCCAGGCTCCACTCTTGCTTGTTCATACTCCGTCTTGCTTCTTCCAGAGCCTGTTGGGCGTCTTGCTCATCCGCATAGCAGGTGCTGCTCCAGACGCCTGTCTCAGTCCCGTCTTCGTCCTCGTCCCAGCCCCAGATCATATGGACTTTCTGAGATTGGCCGATTGTACCAACCACCAACTTTTCTGTGATCTCATAGGTGCAGGGGTAATCCCGGAATCCTGAGAGAGCAGATAAGTAGTGTTCCGCCACTTGCCGGGCCTTTTCAGTGGATTCGAACAGGCCGATGAAAAAGCCTTCCTGTCGCTCATTAAACAGCATTAAGCTGTATAGCAGATTTGTCATATGCATTTTCCTTCTGGCCTGTTTAGTCTCCCAGGCCGGACAATCCGTATCCATGCTCCATGGCTACATCACATACATGACCCAATTCGTCCGCAAAACGCCGGATCTTCGGGAAGGACAAGCCATATTGCTGAATTACACGGTTTTCTTCTGCGCCATGTTCCTCAAGCCACTTGACGATAGATTGCGAAAAAGTCTTGATTGCCGGAACCTGGTCTGCTTCCAGTTGGATTTCCATGTATGGATCGAATTGATAATAGCATGTATAGTTTGTGAGCTCGTCTCTGATATCGTACAGGAAGTGGCCTATTTCTTCCGGTTCTGATACCACGTGATGTTTCATCGTTTTTCTGGGCCTCACCGACGCAATCTCAAACGCATGGTTAAGGTCTTTGGCTGCATATATATCAAGTGCCATCCTTTCATCGTCCTTTCTTTTCGTTATTTTACAGGGTATCCCTTACTTGTCTCCTTCCGGCCAAACCGGCTTCCCCGGAGTGCCGTCCGCGTTGATATAGCAGCCGTCTATGATGGTTCGTACACCGCCGCCGAAGCTCCAGCGATTTTCCTCGATGAACATCAGGAATCGGTCCAGGAACTGGTCCTCTGAAAGCTCCATGGGCACCTCCACGCACCCTTGGAACTCAAACTCCTTGCGGTGCATCTTAGCAATTCCAGCACTGGGCGCGATCACGGTGACCTTAGGCGGCTGCGCTGCAATTACATCTACAACAAGATTGGTCCCCACAAACAGCCAGTGGACAGTGCCCTCAGGAAGCAGGGTGCTTCGTTCTCGGAGCGTATTCAAATATGCGGAGTCTGTACTTTTCCAGAAAGACCATGCCTGCTTAGAATCGGAGATCCAGAGATCTTCCCGGTAACGTTTCCCAGACAGTTGATAGCTGACGATGGATTCCCATGTGAGCATCAGCCGCTGCCCTTCCAGCTTCTCTTTGTATCTCCCATCCGGCAGCAAAATCAAGGTGTATCCATCCGGCCTCATCCATATATCGTCCACATCGTACATCGTGTCCAGGTTATCATGAGGATACCATTTTTTAAATATTTGCTCCATCCTTTGCCTCCGTTTTGCTCCGCGTTTATTCCTTACTGTCTACCCACATCAAAACTTTTCTGCACCTGGGACAATGCCATGCGGGGTGCTCCGCCAGGGTAGACGGAATGGTGATGGTCTGCCGGGTGAACAATCCCGCAATTCCCTTTTTCGCCTTCTCTGTCTCTGAGGTGAACTCATACCAGCTCTCAAAACCAGCGCCAACGCACTCCGCCGTGCCTTGCTCCATCTCAGCGCCGCAATCCAAACATTTCATAGGTCAATATCCTCGCTTTCCGGCTCCTCAAACGGCAGCCTGATGGGATAAAAGTCCAGCACAAAGTGCTCCTCATCAATTCCTGTATTGGGATGGCAGTCCGAGCGGCCAAAGGTCACATCCCCGATCCGGTGGGTGAAGTCCTTGGGGCAGCTGCCAAAGACCACATACTGGCAGACGCAGTACTCCAGGTATCCGTTCTCGTCCGGCTCCAGCGGAGAGGTTTCAAAGGGCTTTTCAATGTCTACCCCCAGGGAGTCCAGATACCGGGCCACCTCCGGATAGGCCGCTTTGACCCTGGCACAGTAGTTTTGGCAGTAGGCGCAATCACAGATGTTCTCTGGGCCAAGATTGTGGTAATAGGCCCGTGTTTTCTCAATATCCGGTTTCATAGGTTCCTCCTCACACCAGGAGCCACCTCTGGCCGTTCGGCATTCGTCGGAAGCTCCCCGGGATTCGCTCCAGCAGTTCCCCGGTATCATAATCCCGCACCAGAAGCTCCTCCCGATAGTCCGGGACCTCATACCAAACCGAAGTATACAGCCTGTTTCCTTCCAGAAACTCAAAAAACTCATGGTCCTCTATGGCAAAGTCCCGGCGTTCCGGCCAGATAATCTGAAACTGATTGTCGTGGGCTGACCGGGTCAGCATAAGCGGTGATGCCTCCAGCATGAGATTATAGCAGTCCGCCACGATTGAGAGAGGCAACACCGCCAGCGGCTCCGTGGTTTCCTGTGCTTCATGGAAGGTCAGAATACGAATCTCTTCCTTTGGAAAATCCACCAGAAGCAGTACCACCCGCCCGTCGTGATACACCGGTCTTCCAAGATATTGCCCCGGCTTTGTGCATACCGGCTCATAGACCGTGCCCTCCGGGCAGTGGACCAGGACAAGCCGGTTTTTGTCGATGGGATGGCCGCTGTGGAACAGTTCCTCGGCCTCATATAAATCGTTGCTGGCATAGTCGGTGCCCCAGTACCATTCGCTGCTGCCAGGCAGCGGCTCCAGATTCGTAATCCCATTTGTGATGATGCGTTTCATATCATATCCTCCGGCTATACCTTGGTGAAGTCCTGAAATTATATCACAGTGAATGGAGGATGCTCATGAACATTTTCTTAAGGTTTCTTAATCTGTGGATAGAAAATCCACCTCTATGTTCTCGATGAAATGTATTGCAAAACGCTATACAAATGAATATAATAGTTTTGGAAAGGTGGTGTCCTTTATGGCAGCCAAAACAGCCAATGTAACGGCAAGGGTCCAACCCGAGATCAAGCAGAAGGCCGAGGCGATTCTCGATCAGTTAGGTATCCCGGTATCTGTGCTGATCGATTCTCTTTATCGACAGATTATTATGACAAACAGCATCCCCTATTCCTTCCGTATTCCCGCTCTTCCAACGCAGGACGAACTCTCCGCGGAACAGTTCAACCAGATGATGGAGAAAGGACTGAATCAGGCCAAGGCGGGTCAAGGTATGGATCTGAACTCTGCCTTTGCCCGTATCAGTGAGAGTATTTGAGGATGGAGTATCAAGTCAAACTGACTGGCAAAGTTCTTTTTGTTTACAGTCCCCCAATTTCTGAGCCGTGGACAGCACAGAAATGACTTGCTTAATCCCGTCCACAGAGGTACAATGCAGGAGTTAGAAGCATGAAAAACGCTCCCCGTCCCTGTCGGCGAAAACACCGGCAAGGGCTGGGGAGCGTTTCTGACCACAGAACCTACCACACACCGTTCCGGACCACACGGAAACAGCATGGTTAAAGATGCTCAAAGATGAAGTAGAGCGGAACTGAAACAGCTAAAAAGGGCCGGAAATGCTCGAAAAAAGTTTTAGGGGCTTGTTCGCATCCGTAAGGTCGAGGGTTCGATCCCCTTCGGGTCCACCAAAAGAGAGCCAGGCGAACACCACACCGACGATCTATGCAGTCGGCGGAGTGTTCGTCTTGGTCTGTCCGCTATGTGCGGAGAAATGAAAAAAGAGGCCGCTATGCAGGGCATTCCCTGTGTAGCGGCCTCTTTTTGCCTTACGCCAATGTTCTAACGGAATACGTGATTTTCTCACAAAATCCAGCGGGATCTTAAAATCCTTGTTAGAATCTCACGTAAAGGAGCTTGGCTATGATTAGGATTTTACTGTCCACCCGGCTTGGCGAGCGGAGGTGGACGCAAGCGGATCTCGCTCGGATGACAGGTATTCGCCCATCGACCATCAATGAGCTGTACCACGAACTCGCGGAGCGGGTGAAGCTGGAGCACATAGACCTGATATGTGAGGCGCTTGGCTGCGAAGTCTCCGACCTCATCGTGCGGGAGCCGAACAGCGAGCCGCGGACAAAGAGCCGCACAGGTGCGCCGATACATAGCAAGAAGTAAGCCGCTCCACAGGGCCCGGACGTCAATCGTCCGGGTCTTTTTTTGTAGGCAGTATAGTCCAGACCTCTGTTGCATTCAAGATATCGCCTGGCTGGCAACCGAGTACATGGCAAATCTTCTGGATGGTGTCAAAGGGGACGTCCTGGTGCAGACGCATTGCTTTTACCGTAGAGGTTGCCAAACCGAAGCGTCTGCCTACCTGTGCATCGGTCAGACCCTTCACATCATCTCGCTTTAGAAACGGATCAAACGATATGATGGTTCGCTTAATCCCGCGATCAAGAATATCGTCATACATCGTAACTACTCTCCGTTCTCTATTTTCACAACATCTTGAATGGGGCACTCTAATACTTCACATATTCTGTCCAGCACTTCCAGCGAAACATACTGATCGTTATTCAGCTTGCTCAGAGTGGCTCGGCTCATTCCGACCTTTTCCACCAGCTCCATCTTTTTCATCTCCCGATCAATTAGGGTATGCCATAACGGTTTGTAGGACACCACAGGGCTCACCTCCTTCGAGAATACAATAACACGTAAGTTTCGCTTTGTCAAAACTTTTTTCAAGAAAAACGAAAATAAGTGTTGACAAGACGAGCAGAATGATGTATCGTATGCTCACAGGAACACGATAACAACATATAATAACTCAAAAGAAACGAAGGAGAACGCGAAATGAAACAGGTCAAGGTTGAGTGGTGTGAGAACTTCATCAGGGCTCGATTTACAAAGCATCACGCATTCCCCGGCCCCAACGCTGGCATCGAGGTCAACTGCTTCTGGAAGATGGCGGAGGCCTCTGGGTTGTGGGAACGCGGCACCTACGGAACCCCGATGAGCAAGGCCCTTGGGAATCTAACCACCGTGGAGACGATCTACGGCGAAGATGGCAAGCGGTTGTTCGATGCTTTCAAGCTCAAGCCGGAACAGAAAGGAGATAACTAACCATGAACACCCCCGACATCAAGGCAATCCGCCGCTGGTCCGATGATTCCGTCCAGGCCGCTTGCATCAAGAACGACCTCTACACCCGCGGCACCTACGATCAGTACGACAAGATGCTCAAGAGCGCGGACGTGCTCCAGCCCACCGTCGAGAACCTGTACCGGCTGGCCAAGGACATCAAGGAGCACAGCGAGGGCCAGACGATCACCAACGTCATGTTCATCCTGGAGCGCGATGCCGTCACCACAATCTTCGAGATCGACGGCAGCGACGAGATTTGAGGAGGGAGACTCATGAAGAAACCCGCTATCCTTTCCGTGGTCGCTTATGCGGCCGAGGTGATGACGATGCCGGTTGGCACCCGGTTCGAGCTCCACGGCCAGAAGGTCGGACGCGTCACCTACACCGCGAGGACCTGTAAGCTCCTGATGAACGCCATGTACCCCGGCCGCTGGACCATCCAGCGCCGGTGGCACACGAACCGCTTCTATCAGCGGTTCGACGGCGCTCGCTGGCACTTCTTCGGGTACAACCCCGTCGGGGTGAAGATCCTCGACATCGTGGACGATCTCCATAAGAAGCACCCAGAGAGCAGCGTGATCCACAAACTCTGGCTGTTTTGCCTTCCATTTTGAGGGGGGGGGAGAACATGAACAGGATTCGGCGCAAGTCGCTAAGGACAATCCTCGGGCAGATGGACGAGCTCTCGACCGTCCTGGAAACTGTCAAGGAAGCCCTGCAGGATGTCTTGAACGAGGAGCAGGAGGCTTACGACAACTTGCCGGAGGGGCTCCAGGAATCAGACAGAGGACAGCAGATGCAGGAGTACATCGATGCTCTGGAGGGTGTCGTTGACTCTCTTGGAGAGCTGGACATAGAAGACCTTTACGGAACCATCGAAGAAATCGCAGAGGGTTAATTATCGCCTGACCTACCGGGCCTACGGGGAGAAAGGAAATTACCATGACTAAGACCGAGTACATGAACACCATCAACAAGAAGCTGACCGCCGCCGAGGCCCTGTGCGCCGACCTGCGGAAGCTCCGGGGCCTCCAGAAGTTGGCCCAGTCCATCACTGGCTCCGACGCTCTGGTGTCCTTCGAGGCCCTGGGCAAGACCATCGCCGACAAGGAGGCCGAGCTGAAGACCGTGCGCGGCGAGCTCCAGAAGGCCCGCCGGATCGTGAAAAAGCTGGACGAGATTGAGGCCATCGAGACCGGTACCGCACCGGCTCCCGCTCCCAAGAAGCAGGCCGCGAAGAAGCCTGCGGCCAAAAAGCCTGCCAAGGTCAAGACCGAGCAGGCCGCCAAGGCCCCCAAGGACGCCGCTACCCCGGCGGCCTGACGGGCGGTGATGTGCATGACTTACCTGAAGATTCTGTCCTACGCCCGGCGCGGCATCCGGGCTGAGATTGACAATTACCGCGCGATGCAGGAAAAAGCCCTGGAAGGTGCCGGAGCGCACCCGGAGGCCAAGGGTCTTGCGGACGGCCTCCAGAATATGATCGACGCCCTGGAGGTTGACATGGCAACTATTGACGAACTCCAGGAGATCCACGACAGAAAGTGAGGATACCAATGAACAGCCCGAGAGAATTTATTGAGGAATTTGCGGCAAAGCAATACGGAAAGGACTTCCCGTGCCCCAGGTGTGGCAGGCAGTCCATGAACATCAACCCGTCGAAGAATGCGTTGAGCCGGCGTGCAGGGGTGCAGATATGCGACGAGTGCGGGATGCTCGAAGCCTTGGAGGATATGCCTGGCGGAATTAAGCTCCCGCTGTCCGCTTGGGCAATCATGAAGAATCCGGTGGAATGGGAGATGCCTCTGCAGCTGACCTTCGTCGGCCGCGACAGCTGGAGCCGCCCGGTCTACGAATGCGGCGGTCGGCTGTATGTCGATGTCGACCCCCGGGCGGATCGCCATCCGGCCATCTGCACGAAGCAGGATAACGACTTCGATGGAGAGCCATGCGACCCGGTTCCGGCTGGTGCCGAGGTCGAGTTCATCCCGCACCGCGACACCTGGTAACGCCCGCCTGATGATGGCCTGCTGGGTACAGGCCGAAACGCCCCGCTTGGGGCGTCGCGGGAACCCGTCGGCACAGGGGAGAATCGCCGCCCCTTTTACATACATGACATTGAAAGTCGAGTAGGAGGTATGCGTATGAAGCACTACACAAAAAAAGAGTGGGACAAGATGGTGGCGCAATGCCCAGGCTATTTCGGCAAATGGGAGCCGACGCCGTTTAACCTTGACCGTGTGGCAGCAGGAGAACTGCCCGCCAAATACATAGGTCGCAGGAACATGATGACCTACGAGCCTGGAACGGGGACGGTTTTGCTGACAGAAGGCGCGCATTTCACCATAGAGGAGTAATGGCCATGAGCAGAGATTGGACACCCGCCGAACTCCAGTCTGTCAGCGCCGCCATGAAGGCCAAGGGGAATATGAGCTACGAGGAATTCTGTGCCCATCTGGAGCGGTGCACCGAAAAGGTAGTGGTGGTTCGCCTGTCCGACGGCGACACCATCACCACCAGAATCCACGGAACCGAGAAGGACATCCGGGACTACTACCGCATCGGCTCCTGCCTCAATATGGGCGCGGCCGGCGACCGACTGGTGGAGATTGTTGCGGTGGACATAGTGGATGTCAGCGGGAACACCACCTGACAGGCCCGTAGGTGAGTTGCAACACGCCATTTGTGTTCTCATGGGGTAGACGCATGCCCAAGCCGAAAAAGCGCCTGTGCGCCCCGTAAATGGGAAAGCGCCGGAAAACGGAAAAAGCCCCCTCGACAGGACGGAAAATCCTGCGAGGGGGCTTTTCAAATCGTAGCTTACATTTTCGACCGCAAGGACTGCAACTGTACTTTGCATTTTCACGGGGCCTTATTCAGATAGCGGGGCTGTCGACGCTGCCTCCGTCTTCCTCGTCGGTGCGGAAGTTCTTCGCCTTGGCCGCCTCGAAGGTGATCCCGCCGCGCTTGTGGTCGGACTTCGCAAGTGAGAGGTAGCCGTTTGCACCGGCGATGATGATTGCCTCGCCAACGCCGGTGGCCGCGGTCAGCCATGCAGCGGCGGCGGTGTAGCCGCTCTTGATGCACAGATACATGAGGAACAGGCATTCCTGGACGATCAGCAGACCGGCCAGCATGGCCAGCAGGCACACGACCTTGCTCCACTCGATCTTGCGCTTCTTCGCAGCTCTGCGCTTGCGCCTTGCCATTAGCTCAGCCCGAACTTCTGAGCGAAGCGGTACAGCACCGTTGCAAACTGCTCACGGGTAAGGAAATCCTGCCACATGAAATTGGCCTCACCGTTCGGGAGCGTACTGCCGCCGACCAGTAAGCCGCTCTCGGTGACAAACTTCCGGCCGTCCGCGCTGAAATTGCCGCAGTCGTTGTCCTGAAGCTCGGCGCGGTAGGCGTTCATTGCGACCTTGAACATTTCGTTGAACTTGTCCTGTGTCATCTCTGCCATATTCTCTTCCTCCTTGACGAGATCCCAGTCCGGCGTACCATAGCCGCCGATCTGCGCATAGTTGATGGAATAGCTTTTGTCGCGCACCATACCGCCGTTCGGAACGACACCAGGTGAGCTGGAAGTATTCCCTTCGATGGTGTAGACCCTTCCGCCGGCGACCTTGACAACGAGGCCGGTATGGTACATCGACTTCCCGCCGTCATTGGTGAAGAAAATCTGATCTCCGGGCTGTGGGGCCTTCTTGTGGAAACGGCCGACTGCGCGGTAATATCCAGCGGACTGCGTGCAGCCCGCGCCGCATCCGCCCATTGGCTGATTCGTCATCTTCATGGCGATGCTCAGGCCAAAGGTCGTGATATAACACCAGTCCACGAACATATCGCACCAGGCGTAGCCGTTCTTCGGAAAGTTGTAGACACCGAGACCGTCGAGAAAAGCTGCGTACTTCGTCCAGTTTCCGCTGCCGGCGTTGGCGGTTTTATCTTCAAGCTGGGCGTTGGTGGCTTTCTCCACATAGCCGATCTCAGTTCTTGCGGTAGCGATCACGCGCTCTACTGCGGTCATGGGTCATTCCTCCTTGGGGGCGGCAGGGGTTTCCTTGCTCTCGCCGGCAGGCAGCGCAGCAGGCGCCGCATCCACCCCGGGTGTTGCGGTGGAGAGCATATCTTTCAGCTTTTTCAGTACATCGACGGCGTAAGCGGTAAAGGCTGCCAGCATGGCCAGCGATACCGCCGTTATCAGATTCACAGTCTGCCCGTCGACCTCCACCACCATCAGATCGGGGTTGAGGTATCCGGAAAAGTAGACCGCGATCAGCGCCATTGCCACGACCGCGCTCTTGATACAGCCGTTGCGGAACTTCGCCCGATCCCATTCGCCGGCAACGATGGCGTTGATGGAGCCGAGGGCGATATTTGCGGCAATCAGCAGCACAAGGCCTGCGGCCAGGCGAATGATCGTCATGTCCAGCACATTCATCGAAAGTCCTCCTTACTGCAAAAAGTCGTTGCTGTCCAAGCACCGGCGGTATATCTCCTTGATCCGGTCGCTGGTCAGCTCCGTTACATTGTTTTCAAACTCCGGGTGATCCTCGCAGTACCGTTCATAGGCGGCGATGTCCCGGAGCGTTTGGTCGAAATGGTCTTTTGTGTGGCGCTCGCCGTGGAGACATTCATCGCCGAAGCGGAGAATGCGCGCCCGGCAGTTGATGGCCTTTTCCTCGGCCATGCCAGACCGAACGCCCTGCAGCTCGCTTTCGAGCCTCCCGACCTTCTCCAAGACCTCGCTGTTGATAGCGCGCCCGAAAGCCTTTGCCATTGCAGACCACGGATTGATCTTGATGGGGGCGAGCTGGATCAGCGTCAGCAGCACAAACAGCGTACCGCCCCCACCTAACAAAATCTCCTTGAGCGTCATCTCTCAATCCTCCTCTGCGCGTGATAAGAAGGGCAGCCCCCATCGCAGGAGCTGCCCTCCGTATCAATGCCGTGGTCAGATGGTGACTTCGAGATCTGCCAGGATGTCCTCGACCTGCTTCCGAATCAGGCTCGGAACCTGGTCGATGGTCTTCTTACCCTTGATGATAAGGGTCGCGTAGACAACAGCCATGACTTGCACCTCCCTTCGCAGTAGGATGGATAAAAGAAAGAGCCGAAGGCTTTTCATAAGCCCTCAGCTCCATTCTCGCTATTTTCGAGGATCTCCCGGACTGCCGCTCGCAGCGGTTCGGGAACTTCCTCGATCGTCTTTTTCCCCTTGCGGATCAGGTCTGCATAGACCTTCACCATGTAATTGCTCGCCATCGGTTACTCGCCTCCAGTCGTAGAAGCCGCGGCGACAATCTGCTCATAGACATCGCACAGCGCCATTTGCGTATCGGTGACCTGCCCTTCAAGAGTCGTCACCTTTTCCGCCAGCGCCGCCTTGTCGGTCTCCAGATCGGCTACCTGCTGCTGCAGGGCGGGGATGGTCTTGCCCTCCGCCTCGTGCAGCTTGGCCTGTGCCAGATAGCCGTCATAGTTTCCGAGGATGTCTTCGCTCAGACCGTCGTACATATCCAGCTCCAGGTGATATTCGTCATACACCCACCCGCTGATGGTCAGCTCGTCCCGCTTTTCCTCGAACGGCTCGGCGTTCTCGTAGAAGCGCACCAGGGCTACCCCCGGATTATTAGGCTGCTCCTCCAGCGAGAAGGCGTTGCTGGGCGCGTTGTCGCCTCTTACTCTCATTTCGTACTACCTCCTTTAGATGCTTCACGCCGATTGGATCGACGTATTTGACCCTGATGTTGTGACTGTCGCAGTGCTTGAGCTGTCCCACCCTGGACAACAGGCCGGATGCCTGCCGGGGTGGGATGGGCTTTCCGGCGTCCAGTTTCTTTTTCACACGCCGGCATTGACGGGTGAAGCGCAGGAAGTTCCGCTTGCGCAGAATGGTATGCGTTTGTGCAAAGCGATAGCCGACAGCCGACACCATCCGCTTCGCCGTGGGATATATTTGCCAGTTGCTTTTAAGCTTCAACCCCAGTCGGTCACGCAGGAAGTCGGAGATGGCCTGCCTCGCCTTGTGCAGCTTCTTCTTGTTCGGGCCGAACAGGGTGATGTTGTCCATGTAGCGGGTCATCGTCTTCACGCCCGGCATGGCGCAGATGAAGTGGTCCAGCGTTTCCAGATAGTAGTTCGCCAGCCATTGGCAAATGTAGTAGCCGATGGCCAGCCCGCCACCGCAGGATTCGATAACGGCGTAGACAGTGCGCAGGAACCGCTTATCCTTGATTTTCCGGGCAAGCGCCCAGATCAGGCGCTTGGGCGGAATGCTTGGGTAGTAGTGATGCACATCCAGTTCAGCAGCGTACTTGCTCCCCTTCTGATCGTCCCGCAGAGTGCGCCGGATATGTTTCTGGATGCGCGTTGCACCGCGGCGGGGGACGGAAGCGCAGGACCAGTGATACATCCCGCGCATCAGTACCGGCCGCATGGCCTCGACCAGAAGCCAGTGCATCACACCGTCCGGCCAGAATGGTACGATCTTGATGACCCTCCGCTTCTGGCTGCTCTCATCGTAGATCTCTTTCTCGTGGGGCGGCGTAGGGACGAAACTCTCCGACGCGACCATCTCATAGGTTTTGTCTACATATTCGTCGATGTTCTTCAGAACGCGGCGCACCTCGCGCCGCTTGTGCTTGTGCCTTGCGGCCTTGTAAATGGTGGCCCGGATGAAATCCCGATCCATCATCTTTTCGTAGAGGAATCCAACTCGTTTTGGCATCTTTCGTGCTCCTTGTTTGTCTGCAAGGTCTTTCGAGCCGCAGCCTACTAAACCCTGTCCTCCCGACAATATTTTCACCAAGCGGTGAGGAAAAGCCTGCACAATGAGAAAGAAAACAAGTTGCCGCGCACCGACGTTGGAGTTCGTGTTCGACGAGGTGTTGTTCGCGTTGAAATAAAACAGGCCGGCATTCGAGCCGTTGTTCCAGTTACCCCCGACGTGGAGCACCCGCCAGCCAGAATTATAATAGGCGGGCAGGAAAAGCCCCCGGCGCACCGTGCAGACAGTCCCTTTTGGAATTATAACTCCGCAGCTCTGCGCATACGGAAAAACGGGAGGAAATAACGGATTACGTTATTTCAAAAATTTGCGCGACCGCGCTTCGCGCGGTATAGGAAAATGGCGCTGCCGCGCCGGCACTTCTCACGCGCACGCAGCGGTCGACGAAGCCTCCGGGGGCTGCGGCCCCCGGTCCCCCATTAGGGATGGAAAAGGAGCCGCGCACCGACGCCGGAGTTCGTGTTCGACGAGGCGTTGCTCGCGTAGAAATAAAACAAGCCGGCAAACGAGCCGTAGTTCCAGTAACCCCCGACGTGGAGCACCCGCCAGCCAGAATAATAAAAGGCGTAGTCCGGGACGTAGGTAGTTTCAGATCCGCCGGTGGCCGTCGGGAAGAACGCCCACGGCATAGACGACGACATGCCGAGCGACTTGATAAAGCCGTCTGTCTGTGACTTCGTTCCGATGTTTGAGTAGTTGCTTGCGGTGTCATCGGCGTAGTTGGCCGGATTGGTACAGACATAGACGGTTCCATCGCTGAAGTTGATGCCGTCGATCCACTCAAAGACATTGCCCCAGGGGTTCTCAATATGCCGGTACTGGACGGCGGTCTTGCCGTCTGTGCCGGATGCGCGTCCGGTGTGATAGGTCATGCTGTCTGTCCCGCCGGAATTGATGGCCGAATTGTTGTTGTCAACATAGCCACGCCCGACCTTGCTCTGGCTGTCCCAGTCCGCGAATTCTACCAGATAAAGCAGCCAGACTGCGCACCAGGAGGCAAAGTCGTATTCGCTCCACTTGCTGCCCTTGCCTCTTGCGCCGGAGCGCGCCGATGCGCGGGTCAGGTTGACCAGCGGCGCAGAGCCGGTCTTGGAGTAATGGCCGGAGATCGTGTTGTAGCGGCCGACATACTTGCCGGAGCCGGGGTGCTTGGTGAAGCCGCTCTTGGCCTTGTCCGCGATGTAGAAGTACCGCTTCTTGTTGGCAGCGTCGTCGATGATCCGGAAGTAATACTCCGGGATATAGACGGCGGTATCGTAGCTGCTCCGTGAGAAGCCGGTCGTTCCCTTCCTGTAGCTGACGGCATTGTTGATGATGTTGTACTCGTCCATGCCGCTCCAGGGGAGATAGCTGTCGAAGGGTGAGCTGCCGGTGCCGGTGCCGACCGCAGGCACGGGATTTGTGGTGATGTTGACATTGACCAGCCCGTTCGGGTCGCTGGTCTTGCTCAAGCGGGTCAGCGCCGTGGACTGTGCGTTGTAGTTCCAGCAGACGCCGAAGACCTTGACATAGGAAAGCTCCAGCGTGTAGCCGGTGTAGGAACTGCAAGCCGCGCTGCCGGTGGCCGTCTCTCCATTCCGGGTGGCGGTGACATTCCATGTGCCTGTGTTCGGCAGGTAGAATTTTACCGTTCCGGTGCTGGTAGCCGTGAGCGTGGTGGAGCCGTTGACCGCCTTGACCGTGGAGCCGCTGTCGATGGTCACGGTGAGGGTGCAGAACTTCACCGTGGCGGAATAGCTGCCGCCGGAGGCCGATACCACCGCAGTCACCGTAGACGAGGAGACGCTGTTCTTGGTAGCCGTCACGGTATAGGCGCCGGCATAGTTGACGGTCAGCGCACACTTGCCGTTGCTGCCGCAGGTGCCGGAATACTGCTTCGTGCCGAGCGTGGCGGTCACAACGGCACCGGATTCCGCCGTTACGGTCAGCGTGGCCGCGAAGTAGCTCAGCGTCACCGCGTACTGCTTGACCTGATCCACGACCACGGTTTCGGTGGCGGTGGTCTGCCCGTTCAGTGTGGCATACAGCGACCATGTACCATAGCCGGGGAGGTCAAAAATGCACTTGCCGCCGACACTGGCGCCAGTCAGCACGGTCTCTCCGTCCGTGCAGGTGATGGCCGAGCCGGTGGTAACAGTGACCTCCAGTTGCGGAGCCACGCCGCCGCCCTTTGGCTTCTCCCAAGTGTAGACGCCGGTCTGATCGTTGGCCGCCGTGCAGTAAAAGGTCTGCATGGTGTCGGTGTTCAGATACGACTGGCCGACTGCGCCCTTCGTGCTGGAGGTCGGGTCAGTCGCGCCGGTGAGTGGCTTACTGCCGTCCAGTCCCTCCGCGAGATCAGTGAGGTCGTTGGAAACGCCGTCAAGGAAGTCATCGAGAGCCTGCCCGTTATAAGTCAGGTCGGTCGCGTCGCTGGCGCCGGATAGCTTCCACTGATATTTTCCGCTGCTGTCCTTGCCGTTGCAGACGTATTCCTTGCCCGTAGAGCTGTCGTAGTAGTGCTGCCCTGCGGTACCAGCGGTCGCGGCTGTCGGCGCTCCTGAGCCTGTTGCAAGTGGATAACCGTAGTCTTTTCCGGCGACTGCCGCAGAGATGTTCCCGTTTCCGTCGCCCAGCAGCAGGCCCTTGACCGTGATCTTGTCCTGCTTTGTCTTGACGGCCTCGGTGATGGCGGCAGTCATATCGCTCTGCGTGACGCAGGTGCTGGTGTCGACCGTCACCGTCCAGGTGCCGGTATTCGAGCAGGAAATCAGCGCATAGAAAGTGTAGACGAAATCCGGCGATTCCGTCTTACTGGGGATTGGAATGCCCTGCTCCAACTGGAACAGGGCGAGCATGGCGGACGCCCCGCCATCCACGCTGGCCCATACGCCGAACTGATTCAGCGTGTAGGCCGTGTCCGGCGCAGCGATGCGAAGCTTCAGGCGAATGCCGGAAGCTATCTTCTCGCCGCCCAGCAGACTTGCCGCCTGCTTCTGGTTGGCAAGGGCGGTCTGCGCCATCATCGCCGCCACCGCGACGGTACCCTGACCCGCAGCCGCGCTGTCGAAGTTCAGAGTTTTTTCATTCACCCACTCGTTGAGCAGGCTGTTTCCGGCGTTGGTGATGACGCCGTTCCATGTTGCCATTGTAGGACACCTCCGTTTTAGTATCGAATAGCGGTCGCGCCGTCGACCATCTCACAGCCGATGCAGGCCGCGCCGAAATACTCCGTTGCCAGCCCTCCGGCGTCGTAGTATTCCACCTCGTCCAGCACCGAGCGCAGATTCTTGTAAAAGGCAACGCGGTCGATCACACGCTGGTGCCGGGCGGTGTCGACATCCTCATAGGTGGCGTCGATCAGCAACTTGAAGTGGTACGGCTCGCCGCCGTATTCCCACCATTCGCTGACCTGCGTATCGGGGTAGATGGCGGAGATGGCCAACACGACAGCCGCCTTGGTGCCGAGCCTGCGGTGGACATTCCAGGAGTCTTTCAGCGTCCGGCGCTTTTCCTCCAAAGTGTAGTTGGCGTCCCACCAGTCTACCTTGAAGTCATACGCCAGGATGTCCAGCAGCTCGTTTGGGAGTTGGTCGATCTGTGAGTAGATGGACACGCGCCCGATCTCGCCTACGCGGTCGGCCAGCACCTCGGCGACGGCAGCGGCCAGCGCCGCCATATTGTCATCGTTGGCCAGGACTGCCGGCAGCGATGCCAGCAGGTTTTCTTTCGTGATGCCGTGCGCCTTATTCATCCTCGTAGCCCCCGTTCGTGGCGGTGATGGTGCCGACCGCCGCGACCTGCGGCGTCGTGTCATCGGAGCCGTCCCGCAGCGTGGTAAAGACCGGGCTGGTCAGCGCCACGCGCTTGATGCCGGTCTGCATAAGCTTCCCAATCAGCACAGAGGGGTTGATGTCGCGTCCCAGCTTCCCGCATTGCCATGCGACAAATTCGGCCACGGCCTTGTCGACTGCGGCCTTGATCTCCGTGGAGCTGAGGGAGCTGTCCTTTGGCACATAGTAGGTGAAGGTGATGTTGTAGCTCACCTCCTGCGGGTCCTTGACGGAAACCTTGTCCGTCAGCGGGCGCACGGTGTCATCGTTGCAGGCGGCGAGGACGGCGTTCTTGATCTCTGTGGTGGCGATGGTACCGTCGTCCATGAGGACATACAGATCCACCGCCCCGTCGCTGGGGCTGTTCGCTACCACATCGGCGATCTCGGTGCTGACCTGCTTGGCAAAGTAGATATACCCGCCCTTGGCTCCGGCGCAGCTATAAGCGTCCTGGCTGGCGCGCATCAGCTCATAGAATTCATCGTCGGTGGCCTCGTCCGCACCGTCGTCGCTGACGGTGAGGTTTTCGCAGCTCTCGCAGTAGTCGAACAGGTCAATGAATGTGTTGATCTGTCCAGCGGCGTAGCCGTTGCCGACCGCACCGGCTGTCTGGCAGCGGATCTGCACATCGGCGTGGGTCGCGCCGACATACACATAGGCGTCCGCAACGGTCTCCCAGATCAGCGTGCCGCTGGCGTCGGTGACGCGCGTACCGGCCGGAATGAGGATTGCCGTGCTCTGCGCCTCGGAGATGTGGAAGCGCTCGGTGCAGACCGCTGCCTGCGCCGCCGGACGCCGCGTGACATAGAACAGCTCGGCCAGCGCGTCAAGGTTTTCGCCCTCGGCGCGGCTGGGGATGTTCTGATTGCCGGTGTAGTTGTTCAGCCCGCGCTCCTGGATCACCACGGCGGCCACGAACTGGATAAACAGCTTTTCGGGGCTGGCGGGCTTCACGCTGACGCCGGTGATTTTTTCGTAAATGGAGATCAGCAGCGCTTCGATCGTTTCGGTATCGGTGGAAACGAACTGATATTCCGTGTTTCTGTCACTCATTGATGATGTTCACCTCCACGGTAGGGATCAGCCTGCCCAGGGCGGTTTTGTCGGCCGCGAAGGTCACATTCACCACCTCGGCGCGGGGCTCGTATTCTTCCACGGCCTCCTTGACCTCGGAATACATCATGGGCATAGCCACTGGCAGGGGCTTATCCACGAACTTCTGCGGCAGGCCGAAGCCGCGGTACAGCGGGCAAGTGCCCTGCCGCGTAGAAAGGATAATGGCGATATTCTGCAAGACGGAGCGAACGGTGTCAGTCTCGTTGAGATGCACCGCGCCGATGTCGGATGCAGTCACTTTGTAGCTCATGCCAGCTTCACCCCCTCAGATACTCTTGCAGGCTGACGGACACGGTGGCGCTGGTGACATTTCCGCGCCCGTCATAGGTCTGCATTTTCATTTTGTGGTCGAGTACGGACCAGCGATATTTCCCATAGCCCTTGTTGCCGATCACCAGCGGAACGGCGACGCCGCCGCGCTCATAGTTCCACAGCTTCACGACCTCGGCGATGGGATCAACGCCGAGGTAGGCAGAAAGAACGATGTCGAAGGTCATCTTATCGGGGTCAAGGCCGGTGAACTCCGTGAGGGCGTGTGTGCCGTGCCGCTGATGGGTCGCATACCGGGCAGCCCCCGACCAGGTTACATTGTTGATCGTTTCGACGGTGCGGTCAGACACCGTAAAAACGATGTCGCCCAGACAGCCGACCATTCCCATAATCAAAAGCCTCCTAACACAAAGCCGTCCCCATTGAATACCGGCAGGTAAAGGCAGAGGACGCGGTCGTTCACCTTTGGCATCCAGTAGGTCAAATGCGAGCCGGGCAGATGGTCGTGCGCGGGGTATTCGCTTGCCGAGCCGCCGCCGGTGAAGGTGTCCGTGATCTCGTGGGTGTGCTTTGCGTCTGGCTCGATGTAGAAATTCGCTCCGTAATGTTGGAGCACATAGAGCCAGTCTGAAATGATACCCGTGTCCTTGAACTTGACGCGGGCCTTGCGCTTTGCGCTGTCGATGGCCGTTACCGTGCCGGTCTGCACGAGCCTCGAAAGGATATTCTGCTGTTCGTCCATCAGTACCCCTCCAATGTCTTCCGCAGCTTGACCTGCGTGGTATAGCCGGATGAGCCGACCGAATGCGCGGCCTGCTCGACAATGTATTTCCCGTCCCATGCGCCCCAGCCGGTGAGCTTAGCTGTGACGCCGGCCACGATGTCCGGATTGCCGGGCAGCGTGAAGGTGGCGGTCTTCGCGTACTTGTTGTGTAGCCGGAGATATTTTTCGGCCTTGGTCTTGGCCTCGGCCACGCTCGCCACCTTCGCGGTGATCTCCAGCTGCTGGTTGTTCTTGGCCTTGTCGTTGTAGTCCTCGACCTTGACGGTGGCCTCGATGCACTTCCCCGTGCCTGGGTCTGTGTAGCTGACGCGGCAGGAGGCGTACTGCGTTCCGGCCGTTCCCGCGTTCAGCTTGTGCTTGGTGTAGCTGCCGCTGCCGCGGACGATGGTCAGCACAGGATTTTTCTTCTCGTAGTCCTCCTGGTCGAAAAGTACGATCAGGTTGTTGGTGGCTTTCAGAGAGATGCCCGCCTCATGGCACAGCTTGGAAAGAAAGGCGATGTCGCTCTGCTTGTACTGCTCCACGCGGCCGTAGGACGGGTCGCTGTTGGAGAGATACATACAGGTCATGCCGTTGGCTGCGGCCATCTCGTTCGCAATGCCGGAAAGCGTGTAGAACTCCCACGCCTTGGACTTCTCCGTCTGGCGGATCTGTGCGCTGTACGGCAGCGCCGTCGCCTTGATGGTGATGGTATTGGGCGGGCCGGAGGCGTCAACGCTGTCCAGCTCGAACTGTCCGCAGTCCAGCACCTTATCTCTGCCGCCGCCCGTCCAGTTTTCCCGGACGAAAACGGCGCTGATCTTGAAGCCGGCGCCGGAGGCGGACGCGGGAGCAGCGGCGGAAGCGTCGCCGCCCCCGCCGCCTGATTCCTTGATGTACGATGCGCTGACATAGGCGGTCTTGCCGTTGTAGCTGACCTTCGCCCAGCCGTTTTCGATGCCCTCGACCTGCAGCTCCGCGCCGCAGACCAGCGCGCCGTATTTGCCATAGCTGGTGCTGGGGCCGGAGCGGACATTCAAGCCGCTTTTGGCTGTGACCTTGTAGGACTTTGCCGTGCTCTCGGTCTTGGCCTTGGAGGACGCGGACAGGCTCCCTGCGGAGGCTGCCGCGTCGATGGCGTCAGCCAGCCACTTTTTGAGCCATATGTCATCGCGGTCCTGAAGCTTCAGCTGCAGGTCGTCGGTTTCGTCCGCCTCCTTGTCGGTGTAGGTGGCCGACAGGAAATAGGGACGCATACTGCCGGTGATGTCTGCGCCCTGGAAGAAGATCTGCGCCGTGACGCGGCGCGCCTGATTCGGGTTGCTCATCCGACCACCTGCTTCCACGGGGGCAGGGCGTCGCTGACATTCTCAGCAGGGTCTGGCAACTTCAGCACGATCCCCGCAGGGAAAGTATAGTTCCCGAGATACTGCGGATTCAGATTCATCAGCCGGTCGGTGTAGGCCTCGCTCCCCAGCTGGGAGAATGCGATGCTGTCCCACATGTCGCCCTGAATGGTGGTATAGGTCTTGCTCATTTGTAGGCCCTCCTTGCGGTGTCGATGCCGGCCTCCTCCATGACTTCGAGGACGCGCTCGGTGAATTCATCGCCGTACTCGCGCAGGGCTTCCACCGTTTCCGGCGTTGCGTTGCCTTGGATCTGGAACACGACCTGCAGCTCCACCACGCCGACGCCTGGGCCTGCGCCCGGCTCGGCTGAAAGCGCGCCGTCGCCCTGGATGGCGTGCAGCGCCTCCAGGAGCTGCGGGGCGAAGGTGATAGCCTGGATCTCCATGCTGTCGCGCATGGCGGCAGTCTCCTCGGCAGTCATGACCTGCTCGCCGCCGTTGAAGTAGACCAGCTCGGGGCCGTTCTCGCCGACGAGGGCGAAACCCGGTGCGGCGGACTGTGTGCCGACCGCATAGCCGGGGATGCTGCCGGCGGTGCCGGTGCCTGCGGTGGACAACGCGGCCTTGGCTGCGGCGGCGATGCGGTTGTAGGCAGCAGTCACCTGGGGCAGCATACCGACAGCGCCGTCGATGAAGCCCTGAATGGTAGCCTGCGCGCTTTCCTTGGCCTCGTCGCCCAGGTCCATCGCTTCGATGTCCTCGGCAAGCGCCGCCTGTAATTCGTCCATGGTGGCCGTGAAGTCGGTCTTGAGGTCTGCCACGCTTCCGGCCGCGTTCTGCTGCTCCTGCTGTAAGGTCTGCCAGTTGGCTACCATAGCGGCCAGCTGCTCGTCGGTGGCGCCTGCCATGCCAGCGATGGCGTTCACGCTGTCGGAGCTGCCGTCCGCAAAGGAGGCGATCATGTCGCCCAGGCCTTCGATGTCTGCGCTGCGGTCGGTGAGGGATTGCAGATTGGTGTTGTAATCCTGCCAGTAGGTGATCTGGCTCTCCAGCGCGGTATTGATGCTGCCCGCGCTCGTTGCAACGACATCTGCGGCCTCGTCCCAAAGCTGATACTGTCCGGATATGCTCTCATATGCCGCGCTGTACACCTCGGTGTAGGACTCCGTGAGGGCGGCGAGCTTCTCCTGAACGCCGGAGATGACGGCTTGGAATTCGCTGCTTTGGGCAGCGGCTTCCTCGGATGCGCCGGCGCCTTCGTTCATGGCGTCGGTTAGATTCTTGACCGCCTCTTCCGCAAGGGCGATCTCCTCCTCGGCCTCGGAAACGGCATCCGCGTCCTCCTCCATCGCCTTGTTGTAGTTCTTGATGGCTTTTTCGGCTGCCCAGATCTCGTCGTTGGTGTCGTAGATGGAATTCTGCAGGTCGTAGTATTCCTGAGATAGGAAAGAGGTCGCGTCGGCATAGTAACCGTACTGGTCGTAGTAGTCGTCCGCCTGCTTCTGAGCGTCCGCCCACAGCGCATCCATCTGCGCGTAGGTATCAGACAGCTTCTGCTGCGCGGCCTCCAGGCTGTACTGCGCCTTGGTGAGTCCGATGCTGTTTTCCTCTGCCTCGATCAGCACAGCGGAATACTGGGAGTACAGCTCGGTAAGCTGATCCTGATACGCCTGCTGCATGGCGTTCTGCTTCCACGCTTCGGTATTGGCGCGGAGCGCGGCAGTGCCGCCGTTGATGGTGTCGGTCTCCAGGTCGATGTAATCGGCCAGCTCCGGCACCACCTGGCAGAGCAATGCCAGCGTATTGTGATACTGCCTGTGCTGCTCGTCGGTGTTGAGTCCGGCGGCCTCCAGCTCCTCCAGCTTGCCGATGTAGGTGTCTGCGACACCTGCCGCCGCCATGGTGGAGGTGACGGTATCGTCGTAGGTGGCCTTGGCGTCGTCCATTGCCTCCCGCATACCGCGGGCGGCTTCGGTCAGCTCCTTCACGCTGGGTACGGCGTCGTTCGACGCAGCGGTAGCCAGGGCAACGATGCCGGCCGTGATCGCGGCCACGGCAGCGGTGACACCCATGATGACATTGACGCCGGGGATCGCCGCCGTGAGGATCGCGCTGGCGGCAGCGGCCACCTTCGCGGCTACTGCGTAAGCGGCAAGCGCCGCGACGACTGCGCCGATAACGCCGACGAAAGCGGTGATGGCGTTGACCAGCGCGGGATTTTTCTGAATGAACGCTGTGATGCCGTTCAGCACCTTTGTCCCGACGCCGTATGCCTCGCTGAGCGCGGGGGTGTAGGCGTCGCCGATGGCCACCTTGAGGTTGTTATAGGCGTTCTGCATCATGGTCAACCGGCTCTGCGCGGTGGCATACCGCTTGTTGGCCTCGTTGGTGAGGGCGGTATTCTGCTGCCACGCGGTATTTGCGGTATTTACTGCGCCGGTCATCTGGTCTGCGGCCAGGCCCAGAGCCTTGAGCATATTGCTCTGCCGGATGCCAGTCAGCCCCAGGTCCTCCAGCACGAGCACGGTGCTTTCTCCCTGCTCGTCCAGCTTGCCCAGACCGCCGATGAAGGAGGTCAGGGCACTCATGGCATCGTTCTTCCATGCGATGGAGAACTCATCGGAGGACATACCCGCGATGCGTGCGAACTCCGAAAGGTCGTCTCCGCCCTTTGCAACAGCCTTTTCGATGGCGTTGAGGGTCTGGGTCATGGAAGTGCCGCCAGCCTCGGCCTCGATGCCCACGGAGGACATAGCCGCCGCCAGAGCCATGATCTCAGGCTCGGTCAGTCCGGCCAGCTTGCCGGCCGACGCTAGGCGCGTACCCATCGCCACGATCTCGGATTCTGTTGTGGCGAAGTTGTTGCCCAGGTCGACGATGACGGAGCCAAGCCGTCCGTAATTGTCCGTCGCCATGCCGGTGATATTGGCGAAGCGCGCAAGAGCGGTCGCCGCCTCGTCCGCCGTCATGTTGGTGGCGGTGCCGAGCATGGTCATGATCTCGGTGAAGTCCAGCAGCGCAGCCTTCTGGATGCCGAGCTGTCCGGCGGCTTCGGCAACTGCCGCGATTTCCTCGGTGGTTGCCGGGATCTCCGTGGACAGCGCCTTGATGGAATCCGACATCGCCGCCAGCTCCTCGTCGGTGAGGTCGGTGGTCTTGGCTACGCCGGTGATGGCGCTCTCGAAATCCATCGACTCCTGCGCGCAGCTGGCGAAATATTCGTAGATTTCTTTCAGGGCGACGGCGATACCTGCGGCCACGATGGCCTCGTGTACCTGGTTGAACGCCTGTCCGGCCTTGTCGCCGAAAGTCATGGCCTTATCGGTGGCCTCGCCCTGCTTCTTTTTCAGCGTGTCGATCTTGCCGGAGAGCTGCTCGGAACTGTGGGTGAGGTCATCGGTGTTGACGCCGGCCTCTTCCAGCGCTCCGCTCAGCTCGTTCAGCTTTGCCGTCTGCTTTTCCAGCGAGGCGGAGGTCTTGTCGATCTGAAGCTGCTTTGCCAGCAGCTTGTTCTTCATGTCGGCCGAATCGTTCCCGGTCTCCTCCATCTCCCGCTGGATATTGTCGTACTGCTGCCGCAGCATCTCCAGCCGCTTCCGCGTCGCTTCCACGGCGGCTTGCTGCTTCTGAAAGGCGGAAATATCTGCCTGCGTCTTGGAGAGGGCCTGGATTTCCTTCTGCATGGACACGATTTCCTGCTGTGCGGCCTTGAAGGTCTTGCTGTAGCTGCCCCCAAGCTGCGCGTTCAGCTGGAATAGCATCTCATACTCTTTGCGGACTGCCATAGACGGCCCTCCTTTCAGATTATTTCTTCTTGCGCCTGTCCCGCGCTTCCTTCACGAGCTGGTTGCTGACCTTGATCCACTTGCACAAAGACGGCAGGGATAGCGACAGCCAGTAGGAAACGGGGGCTTGATTGGTTTTTGCCATAGTAAGGCATTGCCTGCGGAGCCAGACGCCGCCGTCGCCGGTTACAGCTCCGATGCCAGCAAAAAAGAGCGGGCCTTGCCTCTGACGCGGTTGAACTCGAAGATGGGCAGGGCGCGCAGAGCGTCGTCGCCGATGCGGCGGGGGCGACCGCTGGCGTCAACGATGGTATTGGTGCAGGCCCGCGCCGCCATGCGTACCAGGAACTGGCCGGAGAAGGTGGGCGAGATGGTGGGCTTGCCAATGGCCTGAAGCTCGTCCTCGATGGCAAGGGCGTCGTCGCCGGTCAGCCCCTCGAAGTCGAAGTTCAGCTCGTCAAAGGTCTGCCCTTCATAGGTGAAGGGCTTTTTCAGCTTGAGGGTGAAGTTGCCCACGCTCTCCTTGGCCTGCGCCTCGGCAGCGGCGTACTCGTCGTGATCGACGGTGGAAAAAGCGTCGGCGGGGACAACGGTCTTCTTAGTGTCAGCCATGATGATAACTCCTTTCAAATCTCAAAAAGATGCCCGGAGCGGATCTCCCGCCCCGGGCTTTGGTCTGGTCCCTTACATACCGAGCGCTTTGCGGACGTCGGCCAGGTAGTCGGTGCCGTTGACATAGCAGATGAAGTTCAGCTGGTCAACCTCGCGCACCTTCTTGCCGTCAATGTAGGTCGCCCAGTAGCGGACGGCGTACTCGCCGGAGCCGTTGGAGGGCGCTGCGGGGGCGACGGAGCCGCCCTTGTCGCTCTTGGGAATGACCACGAGGATGTGCTTGACAGAACGGACGACCACCTTGCCGGCCACAACATCCTCGTCCTGCTGTGCAATGCGCAGGTCGATGGTGTGGCGGCGGGGCTCGGAGAGCTTCACACTCTGATCGGTGACGGTGCGGAAGTTGAGGCCCAGCGTCATCGCGTCGAAGTGGCCGAGGATGACTGCCTCCACATTGCCGGCAATGCCGGCGCCGGAGATGGACTGCGTCAGCGCGGTCAGATCGGGCAGGGTCGCCTGCGCCATGCCGACATACTCCACGGAGTCTTCGTAGACCTTGAAATTGATAATGCTCTGATCCATGATTCAAACCTCCTTTTAGCCCTGCAGGGCACTGGTGACATAGCTGGCGTCATACTCCAGCACGAAGTCGATCTCCTGGGCGGGAGAGGGCGGCGTCATGTAGACATGGAGCTTGATGATACCGGCCATGAGGTTGGTCAGCGGATTCTCGCTCTCCAGCATCTCCACGCGAGCGCCCAGGAGGTAGCCCATGCCCACCAGACCGTTGAGCCAGATGTTGGCGGTATCGAGAACGGTGTCGATGAGACGGCGGGTCATGGGCTTGTCCAGCTTGCTCCAGAAGGTCTTGACGAGGGAGTTGCCGACCCATCCGAACATACGGCTGACCGGGATGAAGTAATCCTTGACGTCGGTGTTGGCTGGATAGCAGGCAGTGTAGTTGCCCCAGGCGACCCAGCCGCTCATGAAGTTCAGAGCCGTACCCACGCCAACACTGTTGAGGTAGTTGGCCTGTGCCAGCGTCAGGTTGACTTCGGTGCCGTCCTCCAGGCAAAGACCGTCGCACTGCAGCCCCTTGTTGGAAGGGGACTCATAGGGGCAGCCGCCATTGCCGGTATCGATCTGCGCCATCAGGCCGGCAAGCTGAGTGGACATGTGGAACTTGTGATCGCCCAGCTTCAGCATGGGCCAAAAGGCAAGTTCGTCCTCGTCGGCGATGTTGGCGGCATTCTTCTTGGTGAGGACATCGGAATAGGCGCGTGCGCCGGAAGCGCCGCAGTCAATGTCAACCAGCGCCTTGGCGTGGAACAGGCCGTTGATGTTGCCCGCCTTTGCGGTCATCGCGGCGGCCACGGTGGACTGCTGGGAATAGCCGGGGGCGCAGAGCAGATCTGGGACGATGCCCAGCAGGGTCAGGCACAGCTCCACATTCTCCATGGCGGAGGCGATTTCAGATGCGGTGACGGTGGAGGCCTTGACCTTGTTGTAGGCGATGTTCACCTGCTCGGCGTCATAGGCGCTGCCGGTGGACAGCAGCTCCACCACCAGATGCTCGCCGTTGTAATAGGCGTTGTAGTCGGTGCCGGACACATAAGCAGCGCCGGTGCCTCCAGCAGCTTTGACAACCAGTGTGGCATCATTGATGGCCTCGATGGGGAGCTTCGCTTTGTGTTCCGCCACCACGATGTCGGTGGCGGAAACCGCCTCCTTTGCGGTGGCGATGTCGAGAACATTGCAGAAGATGACGGGCTGGCAGGCGAACAGCTTGAAGTGCGAATACATGAATTCGCAGAGTGTGTAGGTTGCCCAGTTGTCGGAATAACCCAGCTTCTCTACCGCCTCGGCCCAGCTGGTGCAGAGGACGGGCGTTCCAGGGACGGCGGGCTTATCCGCAGCCTGGACAGGAGCCAGGCCAACCACGAAGGGGACGCCGGACTCCGCCACGACAGGAGTGCTGACGCTGGTAGCCTGCTGAGAGACATATACGCCGTGGTTCATTGAAAATTCCTCCTTACTTCATGCCCTTGGACAGCTTGTGATAATTCACATACAGCAGGTTCCCGGGCGTTTTGACTTTGATGCGGTCAGCAGGGAGCGTGTCGTCGCTCACCACCAGCGACGCGATCAGCGGGTGCTGCTCGATCACCGGTGTAAGGGTGTCAAGGACTTCTCTGCGACCGCCGCGATAGATGGTACCGCGCTGGATCACGCCCATCAGGGTCGGGCCGAGATAGACGCAGAAGCCGCCGCTCTCGGCGGACTTCTTCGGCGCGGCGGGGCGCTTCTTTGCCACCTTGGGGGGAGTGTCCGCAGCGGCATCGGCGGTCTTTGACGCCGTGTCGATGATTTTGTCGGTC
The DNA here is from genome assembly GCF_037572415.1 of Flavonifractor porci. Lineage (NCBI taxonomy): Bacteria > Bacillati > Bacillota > Clostridia > Eubacteriales > Oscillospiraceae > Flavonifractor > Flavonifractor porci. Next base: position 32,922 of record NZ_JBBHLB010000009.1, on the reverse strand, counting down.
ATAGGTTAACCTCTCTTTCAACGGCTGGGACGCGCCAGGTGGAGGTCATCTCTCCGGCGTAATATGGCGCGACTTCCTCGGAGTTGGGGTAGATGAATGTTTCGATACCGGCGGAGAGATCAAGCTGATAGCGCTGCCCGATAACGACTTGACGTAGCAGGCGGATACGCAGCCGATCCATGAGGTTGAGCAGCATAAGCCCGCCCTCCTGGGCGTCATCGTTGTAAACGGCGAAGATGGAACGCACTACGGCCATACCGTACTCTCGTTCTCCCTCCGGCTGGATGTCTTTGCTGGTGATGGCTTGGTGAATGATATAGGGCACCTTCTTTTTCGCGGCCCTGGCATCGGGCAAGTTCATGAGATAGACCTCCGCCGCCCGATATTGCTGCTGCTCGTCGGCGCTCTGTATCTTCACAGGCATGATAAGGTCCTTGACGGCCTCCTCGGTAACGGTTTTCAACTCCTCCAGGAGCATAACTCGGTCCATGGGCTACCCTCCCCACCCGTTGAGCACCCGCAGTATTTCGTGCTCAATACGGCTCTCGTAGGTCTTCAAGATTTCCTCGTCCATCTTGTCGGTCGTCTCCTCGTGGGCATAGAATGCCTGGACAGCAGAAGGCCCGAACAGCTCCCGGATGGGGAACCGCTCAGGGCCCTCGCGCTCGAACACACCGGTATGCCCGCCCACATGGGTGACAAAGGCGTTTTCAAGGGTCTGCTGTGCGCTGGAGCGCAGGACGCGGGTATGCACCTTGCCGTCCGCTCCAAACTTGGTATCGAACTTGATAAGGGGGATGACGTTCCCCCGATAGCCGAAGGTGACCTGATAGGAGCTGGCGGAGTCCTTGACGATGGTGTTGATGGTCTTCGTCCGGGACTTCAGCTCCCCCTGGGAAATGGCGTACTCCTCGGAAACGATCTTCATGCCGACGGTAAGGCCGTGCCGCGCCGACCGCTTCAAGGCGCTTCCGACGGCACGGTACACGCCGTCGGGGATGCCGGCCAGGAGCTTCGATACTCGGTCAAGGCTATCGTCGATTTCGTCAATGGTGATGGCGTAGCTCATTCGTCGATCGCCCCCAGTTCCACCCGCAGCATCCCCATCTCACAGACCGAGGAGGCGACATAGAATTCCCGGAAGAATCCGCCGCCGCCCTCCCGGTTGTTGATCTGGATGCGCATACCCTTCTCGGGCTGATTGCCGCCCAGGTCGGACAGCGCACAGTGGAGCACGGATGACACGAGGTAGAGCCCCTGGACATGGTCGGACTGGAGCTGGCGTCGCTCCTGCTCCTTCAGGCCGGACAAGACGATAGGGATGTCCTGGTACTCCTCGCCGTCGTAGCGGATGGTGCGCTTTTCGGCGAACTCGTCCAGGTTGAGGAAAACGGCGTGGACGTCATCGGCCACCATGTCCTTGAAGCCGCTCATTCCACCGGCCCCTCCGCGCCGAGACCGGACGGGGCCCCCTCGTCGTCCTCCTCGCTGGAGATTGCGTCCTCCAGGGGCACGTCGGTGATGGCCGCGATCAACTGCGCCTTGGTCTTGAGCTTGGCGGTGTCGATGCCCATTTCCTCGGCCAGCTCCTTGAGCTTGGCGTTGGTGAACTCCTTGAGCTGCTCAGGGTCAAGGTGGGCGGTTTCCTTGCCCTCTGCGGGCCCGTCCTGGCTGGGAGTGTCCACGCCCGACCCCGCGCCGTCCTCGTCCTCTACGGGCGTTGCAACGGCTCCTGCGGTATCTTCCTCGGGGATGTCCTCGAGGACGACGCCCACGCCGAGGGAGGCCAGGCGGGCGGCCTCGGTGTCAGTCACGATGCAGAGGCCGCCGGCGGACACCGGCCGTGGGTGCTTCGCCCCCTCGGGCCGGTAGCCGTACAGGCCGTTGGTGATTTTTACACGCTTCATGATATTGCTCCTTTCCCGGCCCTATCAGGTGCCGACCACGTTGGCCGCGTACATCCAGGGGGCCTTGCTCCGGGGCGCGGCCAGGGGGCGGGCGGCCAGGCGCAGCTTGCGGGTGTCCTTGTCCTTGTCGACGACGAACTTGGGCACGCGCTGCATGGCGAAGCTGTGGTACTCGTTGTCGTCCTCGATCTGGTCGACACGGCCGTACATCATGTGGCCGCAGTCGGGGGCGGTGACCATCGCGGAGGTCGCGGGGAACAGGCGGATGGTGCCGTCCTTGTCCAGCACAGTCTCGCGCACGGAGAAGATGTCCAGGTCGGTGCCGTCGAAGTTCAGGTTGCCGATCCACACCACGCCGGGGTAACGCACCTGGGGCGCCAGGCGGCCATACTCGGCGCGCCGGTTGTCCAGCAGCTTCAGCGTGGCCTCGTCGCTCTGGATGAAGGCGGCCACGTCGGTGCCCACGATCAGGTCAGCGGCAGGAAGGCCGCGGTCCAGCAGGTCGTTCACCATCGCAGCGACATCGCCCTTCCAGTCGCCGCCGGACGCGTCCCACTTGTTCGCCACGGTGTACTTGGCGGGGTTGGAGCCGGTGGTGTCGAAGTAGAAGATGTCGTAGGTTTCGCCCACGGTGTCGTTGTCGATGTAGGCGACGATGGTGCAGCCGTTGTTGATCATGGTCTGGACGGCCATCCACTCCTCACGGCGCTGAATGCGGCGGTCCAGGTCGGTGAGGTCCTGCATCTGGAGCGCCCGGGCGCGCTCGGCGGGGGTGCTGCCAGCATACAGAGCCTCCCCGAAGCCGCGCTTCTGCAGGTCATCCAGGGTCAGCAGACGGGACGGAGCGGTGAAGGGCGGCTCGAACTCGTGGATCTCGTAGCCGCCGCGGGCCACAGGGATGTCGCCGGCGCGGCGCACAACGAAGGGAGCCATGGCCCGGTCGCGGTCGCGGTACTCCACCAGCACCTTGTTGGCGTTGAAGATGTCGGTCGCCGCGTTGGTGGGGAAATAGCGGTCGCGGAAGAAACTCTGGACGGGGGCGATCTCCTGGACCATGCCCGCCATGTAGTAGGTATCAAAAATGTCGAAAGGCATATTCTTGTCCTCCTTTTAGTCCAGGACCTGGGCCAGATAGATACCACGCTCGCGCAGGGTGTCCTTGTCGGCCTGGGTGATGGTGTACTCGTCATCCACGGTCAGGGCGTCTTCATTGAAGCAGCCCATCACATAGACGGCGACATTGGCATCGGCGTCGGTGCCGATGTCCTCGTCATCGCAGAGAATGCAGTCGGGGGTCAGGGTCTCGTTGGAGCCGGCGGTAGTGCCGAGGATTTTCAGCTTGCCGTCGCCCCCGGTGCCGGAGCTGCGGCACAGGATGGTGCCGCGCGGATAGGTAGCGGCGGTCGCCAGCTTGGTGATGACGCCGGAAGCCACCTTGGGAGGCGGGGTCATACCGGCGATCAGCTTGTCGTACTCCATAGAGCCGATCTTGTCATTCAGATGCTTCGCCATATTACTTGTCCTCCTTCTTGTTCAGGGCCTTCGCGTCGGCGCGGCCCTTTGCCATGCGCTGCTCCGGGGTGAGTTCGCCGACAGGCGCGCCCTCGTTGCTGGCCGCTCCGACCTGCTGCGCGCCAGATGCGCCAGTGTCGGCTTCCAGGGCAGACATATAGCTCTTGCCCTGCTGGGCGGCCTTCTGCGCCATGCGGTAAGCCAGCTCCTGGGCGGTGCAGGGGTGCTCGCCATACTTGGCCTCGCGGATGGATTCCGCGTCATAGAGGGAAGCCAGGGCGTCGATGTCCTGGATTCTCTGGCGCTCGACCTGGGCGGGGTCAGCCCCGCCGTCGCCTGCGGCTGCTGCGCTGGGGGCGGGGGTGGCAGCAGCTCTTGCCTCGGCCTCCAGCTGCGCGGTCAGCTCCGGGTACTCCGCCCGGAGCTCCTCAACAGTACTTGCCATAGATGTACTTCCTCCTTTTCTGCCGGTCTTTGCCGGCGGATTTGTATGTGTCTCAGCCGGGGCCGAGGCCTCGGGATCGACCGTAGGGATATTGTCCGGGGCAAACATTCCAGCCGTAAGGTGGATGGTGCGGCCTCGGACGAACAGGCGCCGGCCGTCTGCACTGGCGGCAACGTCCAGGGGCTCCGCGTCCTCGATCAGCTCGTCGGCAAAGCCCTTTTCCACCGCCTCGCGGCCTGTCATGTAGGTTGTATCGGACATCATGTGGGACAGGACAGTTTCGGTCAGGCCGGTCTTTCGCTTATAGATTGCGATTTGGGCCTTGTCCCAGGCGTCGTACTGCCCAGCCGCCTCGCGCAGTTCGTCGGCGTTGTAGCCGCCCCAGAAGAAGCCCCAGCACTTGTGAATCATAATCAGGCTGGAGGGATTGACCTTCACTGTGTCACAGGCGCACATGATAAGGGAGCCGCCGGACATCGCCACGCCGTCCACGATGCAGGTAAGCTTTGCTCCGTCCCGTGACAGCTCCCGTAGGCGGTTGTGGATGGTGTTGGACACGCCGGCGTCGCCGCCGTAGCTGTTCATGCGGATGGTGATGTCTTTGCAAGCGGCAATCTGCCCCAGGTCCTCAAGGAACTCGGTCAGGGTAATAAACTGCCCCTCTACGGGATCGCCCCACCAGTCCGTGGGCTGCTGCTCGTAGATGTCGCCGTACATGGTGATCTCTGCGCTCTGGCCGTCGGCGGTAGCCATCGCATAGGCGGCCCGCTTGATGTTCACGACGGGCTGCGTGGTAGGCACTGTTTTGCTCATGCGTTTCCTCCTGTTCCTTTGCCATCGCCGCCGTCGCCATCATCGGCGCCGGAGCTTGGCAGGTTGGTGATGCGCGCGCCGCCCGCCTCCGCGAGTTTCGCGTTTTCTGCTTTCAGCTGCTCCACGTTGGCCTCCCAGTCACCACCGCCCAGTTCGCGCGTGACCTGCTCGTGGGTCTTGAATCCGTGGTCGACCAGGACAGCGGCGGCGTTGGCCTCTTTCAGCGGGTCGAGCTGCCCCTGGACGGGGCCGATCCAGCGCGCACCGCACCAGGCGGCCCGCACCAGAGGATCTTCAAAGAAGCCGGGGGCCTTGATGCGTCCACGGGCCACCGCCTCCGCAAGCCATACCTCGTAGGCCGGCTGGCAGAAGTCGGCCACAAACCAGCTCCGGCGCATCTTGAACTCTTCCCAGGCCTCCAGGAGAGCAGCGCGGGAGGCCGAGTAGCTGGAGTTAAAGGTCTTCATCAGCACCTCGTAGGGCTCGCCCAGGGCCGCGCCGGCCTGCTGGCAGAAGGTCTTGACGAAAGCATCAAAGCCCGTGGTGGGGATGCTGGGGTTTCCGAATTTGATGTCCTCATTCTCCGCTAGGTGGGAAACCGTGCCGGGGCCCATCTCATACTCGCTGTCGCTCCCGGATAGGTTGTTCTCGATGGGATTTGCCGCGGGGACACCGGCGATGTCGCCGGCGCCGACCTCGTTGATGGGGATCTCGGTCTGGCTGGTCTTTGTGATGATCCACGCCGTAAAGAAAGACTGGACGAGGGCGGCCATAAGCGTGCTCTCCGTGTACCGGCGCAGCTGCAGCAGCTGCTCGATCACCGGGGCCAGATAGGTCACGCCCCGGTACTGGTCCGGCCGCTCGCTCCCCATGATGTGGAGGATGTTCGGCAAGCCTGTCCTGGGGCCGTAGGCCTCCACCCTCGTCCACTTGGTCGGCTCTGTCGTGGTCTGCCAGGGGTAGGTGTTGTGGATGTAGTAGGCGACGACCATGCCGTCGTTGTCCACCTCCACCCCGTCAAAGATGCGGTTGCCGTTCTCCGGGTTCTTCCCGTCCGTGATGTGGGCCACGGCCGTTCCACCCCCGTACTCGGCGGGGGTGCGCACCCGGTCGGCCTCCACAAGATGGATGCGCAGGGAGTAGGGATTTACCGGCGTGGGGTTTCTCCGCTTGAACACGGGGAAAACGTCTCCGCTCTGGAGCCACGCCACCAGCGCCAGCTGCTGCATTCCGTAAAAGTTGTTCATGCCGGTAGCGTCGCAGTTCGCCTTGTTCTTGGCCCACAGGGAAAACTCCGCCTCGGTGCGCCGCTGCCACTCCTTGGCCGCCTCCGGGGAGATGCCCAGCACCTCCCGATCCACGGAGCTCTTGAGGGTCAGGCCGACGCCGACCACTTTCGTCCGGTTGGTATTGATGGCTGACGTCGCCACCGGGGAGGACATATACAGCATCCGCCCCCTCTGGCGGAGGGTAAAGTTGTTCCAGTCGATGTCCTCCCTGGGGGAGCCGCTGCGCGGGGTAAAGCCTTTGAGCGCCCGCCGGGTCATGCTGGCGCCGGCCTCGCTGTATCCCTTGGCCTGGGGGCGCGCTGTGTCGGGCAGGAACAGCCCGGTTTTCTTATCGCGGTATATGTCGCCCACCTCCTATGTGTTGCATAAAAAACGGGCCGCCCGGCGGCGAAAGGAGCTGACAAACTCCGCCGGGCTGCCCGTGGTAAAGCCCTCTCAGGCTTGTACCCATATCATTTTCGTGACCTCACGAAAAAGGTCACCAGTCGCGGGGGATGACGCCGAAGGCCTTGCGGGGCCGCCTGCCGTTCAGCAGGGCGTTCAGCTCGTCGATCTTCTGCTCAGCCTCCTCGATCTCGTCCTTGAGGGTGCCGAGGTCGAAGCGGGTGAGCTGCCGGTCGTCGATGGTATAGCTCTTGACGCGGCCGTCCACCAGGGCGGTGTAAGCCGCAGTCAGCTTCTCATAGGCGGAGCGCCAGAAGTTCAGCCGGATTTTCACGTCGGTCATATCTGCCATCGGGCATCACCTACCATTCGTCGTAGTATTTCTTCAGCGCGGAGCCGCGCTTGGTCTGCTTTTTGGGGGGCGGCGGGGCTGTTGCAACGCCCGTAGAGGGGGCTTTCCCCCGAGCCGCCTTTAGCCGCCTGTCTATCTCGTCAAGGTTGGCCGGCGTGCATTTGAAGGCCGCCAGAGCGTAGTTGCGGCAGTCCAGGGCCTCGTTGCGCTCGTGGCCGGGTATCTTCTCCCACACCCAGGGCTGCTTCTTGGCCGGGTCATATACCAGGTGCTCAGAGAGCAGGCCGGTAAAGTAGCCGGGGCCGTAGTCGTCCCGCCTCGGGAAGTGGCAGTACTTCGAGCCCGGCTTCTGCACCTTGAGGTTGTCCATGATGATCTGCTTGCCGGAGTCGACGCCGAGCTGGTACTGCCAGCAGGTGCCGATGGCGATTTGATTGACCACGATCTTCATCTTCTTCGGCGGAGAGGTGTAGGGCTTATCCGCCCCGGGCATACCCTTGATACAGAACACCTTGCGGGAGATGCGCGCCCGGCATTGGAGGCGGACGTCTTGGGTGAAATGGCCGCCCTCGTCCACGAAGGTCATAGAGCTTCGGAGGCCCAGGCCGTCCTCGAAGCGGAATACTCGGTTGAACACCATCTCGTCCAGCTTGGCCCAGGTGTCCGGGTCATCCGGCCTGCCCATGACGATGCCCTTTTCAATTCCCCAGGTTTCCCCGAAGTGGCCGTGCCCGACGACCTCATACTCCATGCGGTCGTCCTGGGTGTCCACGCCGGCGGTGAGTACCAGCACCCCCTCCGGCAGCTCCACGGGGGAGCCGTCCGGCCGGGTACCGTAATCCTCCCGGCGGGCCATGAGGCTGTCCTCGTCCTCCAGGTCGCCGCGGTCTTCCCACAGCAGGCCGAAGCAGGTGTTGTAGACCACCTGGAGCTTCCTGGTGTTGCCGATAGCCTTGAGATACTTGAGTACGATGGAGCTCCAGGAAGCCCACTGGCTAACAAAGGCGTTCAGCCAGAAAGAGCGGACGCCCTGGGCGTATGCGTCGGGGTTGTCCGCCTCCCAGCGCGCGGGCTGGTGCTTCATGGTCGTCTCGTCAGATATGCTTCCGCAGCCGGGGCAGACATACCAGACGTGCAGCACCTTGAAGGTCTTGCGGCCGGCTACCACGCCCTCCTCGTGCTCATAGCGGATGTCCTCGAAGTTGATCTCGTGGTACTCGCCGCAGTGGGGGCATTTGCTTTTCCACCGCTCCATTGTGCCCTCGGCGTAGGACGCCTCGATTGCGCTGGCGTTCTTGACGGTGGGGGTGCTGACCTCCAGCGCCTTGGCGTTGTAGAACGTGGTCTGTCGGGCCTGGGCCAGCTCCCAGGGGTCGCCCTCGTTGCCGGCGGAGGTCGCCCAGCGGTCGCGCTCGTCCCCCATGATGTAGCGGATGGGCTTGGACGCCAGGGCGTGGGCCTCTGTGGAGCCGCACATCGTCAGGATGCCGCCGGGGTATGTCTTTTGCAGGATGGTGTTTCCACTGTCGCGGCTCTTGGGGTCCGCCACCTTCTTTTTGAGGGTGGGGCAGTCCCGAATCATCGGAGCGATACGGAGCTTGGAGTACTCCTTGGCGTCAATGGTCGTGGGGTGGACGAACAGGATGGAGCCGGGGTCCTCGTCGATGATATAGCCAATGGTGTTGTTGAGGAACTCCGACTTTCCCACCTGGGACGCCGCCACCATGACGATGCGGTGCACCCTGGGGTCGGTAAAGGCGTCCATCGGCTCCCGGAGGTAAGGGGTGCGGTCGGTACGCCAGGGGCCGGGCTCGGCGCTGGCCTCGGTGGACAGGCGGCGGTTTTTCTCCGCCCATTCCGTCACGGTCAGGTCGTCCGGCGGCTTCATGCCGGCCAAGACTTTCCCGATGACGGCATTCAGCCTCTTTACCCGCTCGCGGGCCTCTTTCTCCTCTATGAGCCGGCGCGTTTCCTTATCCGTCATCGGCATCACGCCCGCTGTCAGCTTCCCAGGCCCTCCGCTCCCGGACGCGCTCCTCGTATTTCTTTGGGTCATAGCGGTAATTGGAGAGCTCCCGCATGGCCTTGTTGACCTCGCGGCGGATAGTCTCGGCGGCCTCCGCTGGGGAGTTCGCCGAGGCCACGTCCACGGCCAGGCGGCCGGGCAGGGCCATCATCGCCCCGCGAATGGCATAGATCAAGTCGGTAGTCATCGCGGCCACGTCCTCGCTCCGGTGCATTTTGCCCTGGAGCTCGTCGGCCTCGGCCTTGGCGATGTTGGCCTTGGCAATCTTCATTGTCACGTCGGCGGCCGCCTTCGCCTTTTCCTGCTTGATTTCCTGCTTGATCTCCTCCTCGGTCTTGGCCGGTCCCGCGCGGGCCTCCAGCATGGAACAGTAGGCGCGCACAGCCTCGGTGACATCGAACAGGCTCCCGTGGGGGGTGCTGCGTTTATGCAGCGTCCCCTGGGCTGCCAGCTGTCCGATCCACTGATTGCTTTTCCCGGTCATCGAGCAGATGTCGGCAGTCTTGACGTAGACAGGCGTCCCGGCGCGCAGCACGTACACGGCTCCGTCCTCTACGACCACATCCTGCTTCTTTGCCGCCATAGGCCACGCTCCTTTCCTGTGTCTTGGCCCTCCGCCCGACGCCCGGGGCGTTTCCGCTCCGGGGCCAGGCCATGTGATAGGAGGCGGGCGTCCCACGCCCGGCGGAAGGTCAAGAAGTCGATAATTTCATACAAGATTTCAATTAAAGTTGCCCTTTTCTCGCGCACTAACTAATCGTTTTTTGGGGTCGGCGAGCCCGCACCCTTTGGGTAGGGGCCGTCACAGTACCTTGCCGCGCTTCTCGTCGTTGCCCTCAATGCCCGTTTCCAGGGCTTGCAACGCCCCTCCACGCCCCGGCATGAGAACGCCCAGGGCAGAACACATACGCGGCTCTCACGCCTTGTATGGCCCTGTCCTGGGCTATGCTTGGTGTATGGGGGCATGGGGTATGCCTCAGTACTTGGTCAGCAGCTCTGCTTTGCTGTACCCATGTACGCCTTTCGTCATCATCGAGAGGAAGTCATCTCGTGAGAAATCAGACAGGCGGAATACCTCCTCGGGCTTCATGCCCAGCTGCTTCCCGATTTCCTGCACGCTTTTCCCGTCGGCCAGCAGGCGCTTGACGATGGCCTTCATAGGCTCCAGCAGGTGTGTACCACGGGCGCGGTTGTGGGTGACGGTTCCGTAGATGTCCTCGGTCTGGTCGTCATGCCGCACGACAACCACGGGTACTTTGCCGCCCAGCTTCGTGTGCAAGGGCTCCTCTCCGGCCACCGTCCAGCGGTGGAAGCCGTCGATGATGGTGTAGTCGGGGCGCACCACGATGGGTAGCGTCCAGCCGTTGGTGAGGATGGACTGCACCAGCAGCTTCAAGTTCTCCCGGTTGACCTTGTTGGGGTTGTAGTCGTTGGGCTTGAGCTGGTCGCGGTCCACCCACTGCAGGGAGGACAGAGGGGCGAACAGGTCCACATCAGCCATTTGCCTCACCTCCCTTCCGGAAGGACTTGGCGTAGGCTGCGTAGGCGCAGTAAATATCCTGGTAGATCGCCCGCAGGGTGCGGAGCTTGGGGTCGCCGGCCACCAGCCCCTCGTACATCTTCCGATAGTCCCGGGGGCGGGCCATGCCGTCCATGCGGATAAAGAGCTTGCGGTACTGCTTGGCGACCTCGCACTTGTGCGGTGTGTTGAAGAAATCGGCGGGGCGCTCGAACAGCATCTCCTTCAGGAGCGCGCGGTAGTCCTTCGTGTCCTTGCCCTCTAGCTCCCGGCGCTTCCGCGTCGTGCGGTGGAACATTTCGCTGTCCCAGTAGAGCATGGCAAGGTAGGCGTTGGGCTCACGGCGGAGCACGCGCTCCATCAGAGTGGGGTCATACTCCGCAAGATGTACCAGGACGGGGACAGTATCGACAGAGAAGAATTGCGAAACCCGCAGCTGGTTGCGATTGACCCCGACCTGGTACATCTGCAGATAGACCTTGGGGATCTCCACCCGCTCGTTGCGAAGGTAGAGCCACACGTCGGTGGTCTTCCAGTCGTAGATTGGGTAGATGGTGTTGGTGTTGGTGATCCCCTTGCCGCCCACGCCCAGAGCCGCCATGTACTGGAGGCGCTGGACGGATTCGGCCGCCCGGACGCCGGTCATCATAATGCCGTCCCGGGTGACGCGGGGCAGGAAGGATTGATAGTTGTCCACCCTGGGCTTGAGCAGAGGGTGGTTGCGGATGGCAAAGGGCGGCGGCTGCCGCACCCAGACATCCCGCTTGCGGCGGTCCCAGCAGACGAATGTCTCGTCGCTGGAGAGCTCGTTGAGGCAGTTGAAATGCTTGACCTCGATGCACCACCACTGGAACTTAGCGCCGGCCAGCAGGAATTTTTTGCGCCAAGCCTTGGTCGTCTCCTCGATGCAGTCGAAGATGGCCTCCTCGTCGATGAAGAGGACGGTCAGCAGGGCCGGGTCGATTTCCCCGGCCTGGATCAGCTTCAAGGTGAGGTTGGCCAGGCACAGGCTGTCCTTTCCGCCCGAGAACGACATATAGACCGGGACACCGTTGGAGAACACGTTTTTGATGCGCTGCCGGGCGGCCGTCACCACATCCAAGTTCGAGCGGACACGCTTCACAGCCATATCCGTTCACCACACTTCGGGCACAGGATGAACCTGCGGGCCGGCTCCGGCTGGCCCTCTCGCTCCTCCGGTTTTGGAGGAATATACTCGACCGCCTTCTGGGCGGCCGCCTCCTCCTGGGCCTCTACCCGCTCTTTGGCGTCCCGGATCTCCTCGACCCGATCCTCGTCGATGGTGCCGTACTCGCTGAGAGTGGCGGCGGCCTCGTCGGCCTCCATCACCATCGCCCGGAGCAGGTCTTCTTCAAAGCCCGGGATGTCCAGGTCGTCCTTCAGTTCCAGGATGAAGGCATCCAGCGCAGCGAGGTCATCGACGCCCAGGTCAAAGACACGGTTGTCGGCCAGCATGAGCTTTTTCTTCTGCGCTTCGGTGAGGCCAGAGACTACATAGCAGTCCGCCTCGGACGCCCCCATCTGGACCAGGGTCTCATACAGGCCGTTGCCGGCAAGAATGACGCCGGCCTCGTCGACCACGATGGGCCGGATCTGGCCGAACATTTCCACGGAGCGTCGGAATTCCTTCAGCTGCTTGTCGGTGTGCATCCGCACATTTCGGTTCGGACGGCGAAGCTCCGACAGAGGTTTTCTCACAACCGTCATGCCCGCACCCCCTCAAGGAAGGTCCGGGCGCTGTCGATCTTCTCGGCGGCCTCGATGACGATAGTCGGGTCAATGTCGTACACTTCACGCCAGCCGTTTTCGACGCTGCCCGTCCACTGACGAGCTGGCCACGGATGCGTGCCGCACAGGTAGCCATTTGGCCAGCCATAGATGGGCGGCACGGGGAGCTGGTGGTAATGGATGAAGGCAAGGATCTGCTCATGTGTCCAGTCCGCGAGCGGGCTGAATCGGGTGACGCCCTTGCCGTCGGTGTAGATATTGGAGCCTCGGCCCACATAATTCCCGTCCGCCCGGCGGCGGCCCAAGATGATGAGGTCAAGGCCGTGGGTCTTGGAGTAGATGCGCTGCGCCCGGTGCTGCACGATGGAAAACCATCGCCCAGCCGCCGCAGAACTCTGTGGGAATAGCATCTCCGGGTGAGCGGCCAGCCAGTCCAGGTCCTGGTGCGTATTGATGACCTCGCACCCGTTCGGTTTGTTGGACTCGATCCACGCAGCGAAGGCCGGGTACTCCAGGTCGCATACGCCAATCATGGAGTCGGTCACGCCGGCGGCCTCACAGAGCTTGCCAAGGACGATGCTATCCTTACCGCCGCTCCAGGCATAGGCTGCTCGCTTTCCCTTTGCCTTGGACTTTATGTCCTGAATGGCCAGGGCCGACAGGTCAGCCAGTTCTTCCCGTGAAACCACGCTCTCGATGGAGGCGACGGCCTCCAGCCATGTGTCGTTGGTGATGCGCTGCTTCCGTCCGAGGCTCATGCGGCCACCGCCTTTCTGGGGGCGGTGAAAACGCACACCGCGCCGGAGAGCAGGAGCGCGCACAGGCTGCCAGCAGTCTTGAGCGCCGCACTGCTCAGTACGGTTCCAGCAACGAAAATCGGCATTCCGATAACGATGGATGCCAGAATGCCGACAAACACCCCGCGCGCCGACAACGATTTCCCCATAAGCGTCAACACCGTAGGGAGCATTGTCGTGGCCCGAAGCGTCCCGTACACGAGGAACAGTCCTGTCACCGTAAGCCCTGGGATGTTGGCAATGCCGACGGCCAGAACGAGCAGGGCGAGCATGGAGGCTTTGGCCGATTTGACGCCGCCTCCGAAATCGCTGGTCAGCGAGGCAACCGCGCAAAGATTGCTGTCCGTGGTAGACAGCAGGCCAGAGAGCAGCATGAACAGAAACGGGAGCATGACCCAGGCTGGGAACAGGCTGCCCACCAGCTCGAAGTTGACCTGGCCCGCATTCGTGGCCGCGAATCCAGAGCCGGCGGCGATGAATCCGAGGATGCCCATGGAGAGCGGGACAACGGCAAAGAGCAGAGCGCCGAGCTTGAACGCCCCGCCCACCTTGTCCTCGCGGATGGAGAACGCCCGCTGCCAAAAGCACTGGTCTCCAAAAGGCGCAGCGAGCAGGCCGATGGCCGTCGGGACACCGAAGGAGAACAAGACCTGCAGGCCGTTTCTATCGAACAGGCTGATGTACTCGCCGGAGAAACCAGCGAAGCCTCTTGCCAGATGGTCAACGCCCCCATCCATGGAGAGTGCCCACGGAACAAGCAGCGCGCAGCAGGCGAGCATCAAAATCATCTGCAGGGCGTCGGTGAGCACCGATGCCTTGATGCCGGAGTACTGGGAGTAAGAATAGGCGATGGCTGCCAGGATAACGGTCAGAAGCCAGAATGGCCAGCCCGTTACCGCCGCGAGAATGCTGGCGCCGGCGAGCAACTGCACCCCGGTCGAGAGGACGGACAGAGCCGACAGCTCGAATAGGTATGCGCCATGCACCGCCTTGGAGCGGTACCGCTCGGCCATGTATCCGGAAAGAGTGATGCCTCCGGGCATCTGGCTTCGGATTTTCTTTCCGAAGGGGACGAATACCAGGAGGCAAAGTACATTTGGTACCAGGAACCAGAACAGCCCCGGGATGCCGTTGGTGTATGCTTTTTCTGCCGAGGTGAACAGTGCGGGAGCCCAGATCCATGTGGCCGCAATACTCATGGCGCTTTGGACCAGGCCGAGCTTCCGATCGGCGACATGGAAGCTCTCGGATGTCTGCGACCTTTTGGATAGGGCGATGGTCACGAGAACCATCAGCACCGTATAGGCCGCGAGTACGATGAAGCCGTACATTGTGGGGAACTCCTCCTTATGTCGTGTCGCCGCTGCCGTCCGCTGGCGAAGCGTTTGACCCGGCGCATGACCGGCGCGCAAGGAGTAACGCGCAGGCCCGGACCTCCTTTCCCATAAGAATGGCGGCCCCTCCGAAGAAGGGCCGCCTGGCTATGTAGGACTTTACGAGTCTAATCCTACTCTATGATGGTCGGAATGTCACGCAACACGGCGTAACACGCCGTTGCAACTTCTCAGGAGTTGAGATAACGGTAGGCCGAGGACTTCACTGCCTCCTCGGTGTTCCGGCCTCCTACGACGGCCGCAACCTCGCCCCAGGTCAATCCCCGAAGAAAGCGGAGCCGGAAAATGACCCGAAGCTGTTCGTCAGGGATGGCGGTGATAAAGCGGGTGACTTCCTGCTCCTCAACCTCAATCTCATTCTCCAGGTACCGGATGCGCTCCTTCAGGTCGGCGATTTCCACGGCCAGGTCTCCCACCTTATCTCGAACGCCGGGGGCGTGGGGCATCCCCGTCAAAACCTGCGCTCCAGGGCAAGCCGCGGCCTCCAGGGATTTGAGAAGATCCGTGTCCCGTTCCAGCCGCTCGCGCAACTTGAAATGATGGGATAATTCTTGTAGCGTCATTTTGGCTCACCCCCTTATATCGTCTACTTCTTCTTGTGAAAATTCCTTGCCTGTGGGCAGGTGCTGAAATGCGACGTGTAGCCGAAACCGGTCAGCTCATTCCTCGGCCCTTCAAAATCACAGCTGATAACCTTTCCACTCTGGAGCACTACCTTTCCGGGTGCGCCAGGCCGCTCCCAGAACGGGACCATGCGGGGATTACACGGCATACTCTTTCCGGCGGGCGTCTTGACCCAGATGATTTCAGCGCCGCACCCTCGACACACGCTTTTCCTCACGGTATGAGCCACCTCCTATCGTCATTTGCTCCATCTGCCTCTGCGGGGCCTCCTCGACCGACACCACCCGCGCGTCCCCGTACCGCTCCAGGTAGAGGGCCAGGTCCTCCTTGATGCCGATGGCCTGGCCTGGCCGGGCGTTGACCTCGATGGTGATAATCAGCATTTACCTCTGCACCCCCATGAAGCTCTCCCGGACGCCCTTCTCGAATTCGACCACATGAAAGCGGCCGGCCGGGTGTACCCAGACCACCGTCCCGCGCATCGTCTGGGCGTTCTTGGCGTCGCTGTCCGAAAAGGAGATGGGCTTGCGGTAGACTACATCGCCCACCTGGACACGGCCGCCGGTCGCCGGCGCCGGGGCGGTGTGCCCCGGTATCGGCTGGGATCTCGCTCGCTTTTTCTTCATTCCAGGTTTCCCTCCCAAGTCCAGAGCCCCTGCTTCCCGGAGGCTTTCACCGGCGGGTCTACCGGGACCATCACATGAAACTCCCACGCATACCGGCCAATCGAAAAGTCACCCAGGTCCAGCTCCTGGGGCGACAGCTTTGCCCGGAAGTCCTCTGTAATCAGATTGCAACGGGTCAGAATCGCCTTTCCGACGATGGCCCCGGTAGGTAACTGGTCAAGCGCCCCGGGACGGAGGAAGAGGCTATCCAGCCGCTCCAGCACATCCCACCCGCTCCCCTCCCTGTCGGCAACCAGCGCGTCGATGGTCCGGCGCACCGGCCGCATGGCGGCGTGAATGGCTATAGGGCCTCGGTAGGCGGTGGCCCAGCTCCGGGTTTCGTATTTCTTCTGGCCGGACACCAGCAGCGAGGCCCAGGGCTGCCAAATGGTGAGGGCCTTCATCCGTCCACCTCCTGGAACAGCTCATGGGTGCCGTCCTGGAGGGCTTTTTCTTCGTCGGACATCTCATATCCGAGCTCAGTGAGGATCTTATACAGGAAGTCCAGGCTTTCGTTTTCCTGGTAGGCGCAGGCCATGCTGTGCTTTGCAGAGTCCCAGCGCCACCAGAAATAATTTACTCTCTCGTCGTCAAAGGACGCGTAGGCGGTAGCCAGGAGAGTATATTCCGGGCTTTCCTTCGACCGTTCATCAAAGGCCGGGATGTCGATTTCGTCATTCTCGGCATCAATGCCAATCCCCAAGAGCTCGGACATCATGGCGTCGTCCGGATCGTCGTGGCCCCGGAGGAGCATCCCAGCGACAAACCGGCAGACAGTCGCCACGTTCTTTTTCGCCGCCGAGAAGTCCTTGATGAATGCGTATCGGGCCTGGTATGCTGCCCTGGAGATGGTTTCAAGCTCTGCGTGCCTGCGCTCCAGCTCGGCCTTGATTCGCTCCGCCCGGGCTGCCGCCTCTTTGTCCTCCGGCTCCTCAACGATCTGGCGATAAAGGTCTACCTGGTGCATTCCCACACAGAAGAAGTAAGCCACTGTGTCCGCGTCATCGGGGCGCGTCACCTCATCTTTCTTATTCCAGGTGCCGTAATTCCGCACATACCGCATGGTGGAGTGGTCCACCTTCTCAACCTGAGTCGCAAAGGCGGAAAGGGCCTGCACCCGCTCCGCGATGAGCTTGCGGCTTTTCTCTATCTCGATGGCGCTGGCCAGCTTCTGCCGGAAGTTGTTGGTGCCGATGGCCTCCAGGACCTCATTCTTCAGCTCCGGGTCGTCGATCTTGTCCAGCTCCATGTAATCCATGAGGTTGGCGCCACGACTCACGGAAGCCTTGAATTTCTCCTGGTCGAGCTCCAGCAGCTTCACCCTGCGCCGCACGGTCGTCTGGGAGAAGCCGGACTTCTGGGCGATCTCGTCGATGCTGTCCCCCAGGTCGAGCATCATCTGGAAGCCCTGGGCCTGCTCGTAAAGGGTGAGGTCGGACCGCTGAATGTTCTCCATAAGCATGGTCTGCACCTGGCTCCGAAGATCCATATCAGTGATGACGCAGGGCAGCTCTCTCAGCCCAGCCAGCTTCGAGGCCGCAAGGCGGCGGTGGCCGATGACCACGGTATAGCCTTTCTGCCAGGTTTCGCCCGTGATTTCCCCGGTCACGGTACGGGGGACAACGGTCAAATTCTGGAGGACGCCGTTGGCCTTGATGCTATCGGCCAGCTCAGTCAAGTCGCCCAGATCTTTACGGGGGTTGTCGGGATGGGGGTAGAGCTGTTCAATGGGGATATAGACCAGGCCGCCGTCGGCGGTGTCATCATCGTCATTGCTACCCAGCGACTCCAGGAATTGCGCATCCTGCCACTCCCGATACTGCCGCTCCCGAATTTCCTCCTGGTCGTCGATGTAATAATCCTTGCGCGCATTCACGGAGTAGTAGGGGCATTCCAGCTCCTTACGGATGAAGTCGCACTTCTTCCGCTCACATTCGACCTGCAACGGGCAGCGGTCGTTGATTGATTTTTTCATACAAGCTCCTTTCGTGGCCGGCTTATCCCTCGGCCGGGGAATTTGATGTGATGCGGTGCGTCTTGGGGTCCATGTGCTGGAGGAGGGCCTCAAGGGGCCACCGCTCCGGACAGGTGTATATCGCTTTCCATCGGTATGTGTGGACCGGCTGGCTGGTGTTGCCGAGGATGTTCGGCATAGCAACCGGCTCTTTGCGTTCCAGGAAAAACATTTCAGCGTTCCTTTCTCATGTTTCCGTTCATCCGGCACCACCGGCGCTGTGCCTGCTTCTTCCTGGCTGTGCGGCAGGCCGAGCAGAAGCGATTTTCCTTGCGCTCATAGAAGGTGGCCCCGCAGCGGGCGCAGTATTGCGGGGGTATGCGGCGGAACTCCGTGCAGGAATCACAGTCCTTACAACCAGCGGAACACCCGCCAACGTCATCCCAGTTCATGCACATAAACCGCTGCCAGTAGGGGTCGTAGCCGAGGTCGTTCATCCTTTTGCGGAGCAGCACCGCCAGCGTGGAGAGGTCGCGCCGGACCTGCTGTCTGGTGCGCGAGATATAGAAGCCGTGCTTGACGTCCATCTCCGGGGCTCCGGATCCCCAGGGTCCGTCGCCGAGCATTTCACGCACCTTGTCCATGTTTTCGGTCAGGTAGTCGTTGTAGACCTTGGAGCGGACACATTTCTCCGACCGGCCTACGGCCTTCCCGATGGCGGCGTAGCTGTCGCCATTGCGAATACCGTCAACCAGTGCCTCAAAGTCCTCCGGTGACCATGTCCCGCGCTTCCCGGTCAACTCCATAGCCACAGGCCGGTCTTTGATACCAAGGTCGCGGCAACGGCGGGAAATCGCTCCATTGGAGCGGTGCATCATGTCGGAAATTTCGGCCCACGAATACTTGTGCAGGCTGACCAGCATTTTTAGGCGGGAGTCCTCTGTCGGTGTCCATGCGTCCTTTCTCTGAAGCGCATAGGCCTCATAATCTTTTCGGCGCTGCCCCGGCAGCCAGTCTGGTTCCTCCCCCAGTGCCAGGGGCTCCATTTTGGAGAGATCCAGGAAAGAGCGGTTTTTCTCGGCCCACGCCCAGAATTCACCCAGGTAGACCACACGGATCGTCGATGCTCCCCGCCGCTTGTAGTGCAGGGGGAAGCCCCGGTTTTCCACCCAGCTTTTCATGAAATACTTATCCGATGATGCCCCGAAGCCAAGTGCGCGTGACAGTTGGTGCAGGGTGATGTATTCTCCACTCTCCAGGTAGGGCGGAAGCCCCAGCCGGTTTACCCTTACCATGATAGCGTTTTTTGTGCGGTTCAAGTGGCGGCAGATTCCATCGACCGTCACGGTACCCCAGCTCTCCCGGAGGTAGTTTTCTTCCTCCGCCGTCCATGTCCTTTTCCCAAGCGGCGGCGATACGCGCATTTTCTCCCCTCCCATCAAAACAGTGTCAGCTGGCCGCCCTTGCCCTCGGACAATGTAGGCCCATTTGTGCCTGGCGGCTCCGGGGCCAGCGTTTCCGCCTGGCCTTTCGGAGCCGCCGTGAACAATACGCGATCCATCTGCACCCACAGCCGGCGCCAGTGCCAAACGTCCCGGAAGTACATGGGCGTGTACCAGACGTTTGGTCCGTCGCGAGGAATGAGCCCATGAGGATCAATCCCTGTTATGGGGTGGGAGATACTGTCGTCTATGACCACATACCCAGGGCAGCCCATGAGGCTCAGCTGGATATAGCACATCATCCCTGCCAGGAAGTCGATGTCTTGGGCCACGAACAGCACCGACGTCTGGAAGTTGATGTCGTGGCCAGGGCGGCGGCACTCGTTTGCAAAGGCAATCAGCAGGGCCCCTGCCCCGCAGGCCGGATCATTGACGGCCACCCATCCCTTCTGCTCGATGCGCGCCTTGAAATCGTCACCGTAGGTCATGGTGGACATCGCCCGGCACACGGAGTACGGGGTGAAGAACTGACCCTTCCACTCGTTGCTGAGGCCGAGGGCCATAAAAAGCTCCCCGAGGAGGTCTTGGTCGGGCTCTCGCTCCATTTCCATGGCTACCTCCGCCAGCATCTGCGCGAATACCTCCAGCTCCTTCAGGGAATACCGGGAGGCGTGATTCGTGTACTCCCGCTCCCGGGCCTCCCGGTGAGGGCCGCCCAGGACGTTCGCAATGCTGATGGCGGACATGATGATGAAGTCCTGCCACACTTCCCACCTGGAGTAGCGGCCGCACAAGCCGTCCAGCAACTTGACGATATTCTTTTGGCACTCACCACGGAGACGGATGGCCTTTCCCATGACTTACCCCTCCGCTTCCGGCACGCTGCTGGTGGCCTTCGCCTGGATGGCAGCCTTGGTCTTGGCGATGACAGACTTGACGCCCGCATCGAAGCCGCGCTGGTAGACCGTCTGGAGATATTTCTCCATCTGGGTCTTGCCCATGTGTTTCACGGCTTTGTAGTCCTCACGCCTCATCATCGCTCTCGCCCTCCTCGCCGTCATCGTCATCGGGGAGGTCGCTGGGGAGCACCTCTCGCGGGTCGGAGCCATTGTAGGGGCCGACCACGCCCAGGCGCTCCAAAGCATCCAGGAGGCGGGCAGCCTTGGCATAGCCGATGTTCATGCGCCGCTGCAAGAGGGCCGTGGAGGCCTTGTTCTCGCCCCGGACGATGCGGGTAGCCTCCTGGATGTCCGGGTCATCCTCGTCGAGCTCCTCGTCCCCGGGGATCTCGCCGTCGTCTTCGTATTCCTCCAGGGGCTCGGCGCCCTCCGGCATAGGCGGGGCCTCTCTGTCGTCGGCCTCGTCCTCGTCGATGACGGGCATTACGCCGGGGCGCAGGGCATTCTTCTCCATCACGTCCCGGAAGAAGTACTGCTGCCAGTAGGCGATCATCTTCACTAGGACGTTCTCGATTTTCCCCCGGAGGGTCTTGCTGATGGTGAAGGTACCGCCGGTGACCTTCGTCTCCAGCACCCCGTCCTCGAAGATCCAGGTCATGGAGGCATCCGGGCTCCGATAGCCGACCTCCTCGACATTCTCCAGCATGGAAATCTGTGCGTCCATGCCCTGCACAGGCTTGATGGTGAGGGTGATGGGGTAGCGGTCTTTGATGAAGCGGAAAACAAGGTCGTGCTCGTCGCAGAGGCCCTGCAGCTTCTTCTTTTGGGCCTCGTACATGGAAATCTCGCTCATGGTAATCTCCTTTCTTTCAGTCGAGCAGCTGCAGCGTGGCGTTCCACGCCGTATGTACTCGGTATTGCTCCAGGTCGGCCTCAGTAACATACTTTCGGCCAAAATGCTCTTTCATGCTGCGCCAGATGGCCCAGGGGATGCGGTAGACCTCGCCGGAGCCAAAGCCGGCCAGGACATAGCACCGCGCCCCCAGGCGCTCGTGCCGGTCCAGGTACTCTCCCTGCTCCCGCTCCACGCGGTCCTGCTCCATCCGCTCCTTTGCCGTGAACTTCGCCTCAAACATGACGGTGCGACCGCCCTTGATGACGCCCTTATAGTCGGGCTGCGCTTTCTTCTCAAAGAAAGCGATGAACTTTCCGTTGCCCAGGTTCTTTGTCGGGCGCATGGGCTCAGGAGTCTTTTCGATGATGGCGTACCCACGGTCGCGGTAGTAGGCAAAGGAGGCGTCCAGACGCTCCTCGAAGTGCTTGCCCTTGGCCTTGCTGATTTTTCCCATCAGCTGGCGGCGGGGGTCCTTTTCTTTGGTCATTCGATGTAGCCTCCCAGATAGCACCCGCCGGCGAAAAGCCCGAGTCCCAGGACCGTCATCCAAAAGATTTCCTGGAGGTCAAGGGTTCCAGTATCGCTTCCACCGGCCGCCCCAAGCATGAGGAATAGTCCGGCGCAAGCCACGATCCCGCAGATAGTTCGGAATTTCTTTGCTCTCATAAACTCACTCCCAGACATAGGCGTAACAGAACACATGGCCACCGATCTTGCCCCACACCCGGTCATTCTCTCCGTTCCGGGAGAAGAACACCACATCGACCGGCAGGATGGACGGGCCGTACAGTGCCGCGTCGATGGCATCATACTGGGCCTGTCCCGGCTCGGCCGCAGACAGGAGGCCGATGGTGGAGAACTGCGGCACCGCAGTACCCTCCCCCTGGTGCAGCACCTCGCTCACACTGTCCGGGAAGTCCGGGGAAACCACCCTGTTCAAGACGACCTCGGCCACCGCCTGCTGTCCCTCGGCCGGCTCTCCGCGAGCCTCCAGGTAGATAATCGCCGCCAGCTCGTCGCGCTCTGCCTCGGTCATGGTGACATCCGCATATCGGGCCATTACCGTCGGCGTCGGCTCCGGGGTCGGGATGACCTCCACGACATAGGTAGGCTCCGGCCGCAATACAGCCGTTTCCTGGGGCGCTGTCTCCGGGGTGGTAGATACCTCGCCCGCCACCGGCTCCGCCCCTATACGGGCGATTACCAGCGTTGCAACGACCGCCAGGAGCAGCACCAGCACGATGCGTTGCGCCCAGACCCGGCGGCGGTAGCTTTTTCTCGTTCTCATGGACTCAACTCCTTCTTTTTCCCGGAGGTCAGCCGCGCCACCGCCCCGGGCACTTCTTTTCGTATCAGCTTTTCGTACATATCCCGGAACTCGTAGTAGTTCCATCCCCCTTCTCCCTTGGTGGCGAACTTCTCCACGCCGCCCAGGGCGTCAATCACAGCCTTAACGTCGCTGTTGGGGGGTAGCCTCTGATACCATTCCTGCGGCGCCTTATCCAGCAAGCGGGAGAACTTGATATCGTTCCAATCCAGGTCGATGCGCGACCTGATTTCCTGCTGGACGTTGTCCGCCTTTTCCTTGAACTCTGCGATAGAGGGTGGAAATTTGCACTCGCGGCACAGCCGGATAACGGCCTGCTGGCCCAGCCAGAAGTCCACATCAGAGAGGCAGGCTGTCCAGAGCTCGATGGTCGGCCCCAGCTTGGCGACGCCGCCCTTGAACATTTCAGCGTTGGGCCACGCCAGGAGCATGACGCTGAAGATCTCCGTCATTTCCTTCTTGGTCACAACATCACCCCTCGCCGAATAGCTCGTGGAGCTCCCGCAGATCCTCCGCAGCGCCCTGGGATGCGCTTTTCCTCGTGCCGCCCGCTGGAGCCGGCGTCCGCTCAAGTCCCCAGCGCCCCTTGCTGCATTTCCGAATGACGAGGTTCCAGTCCTTCCACTTGTTCTTATTGCCGGTGGTCTGGGCGGCCTCGTCGACATAGGTAATGCAGCGGGCCAGCTCGTCCGGTCCCAGGTCGCGGGTGAGGCGGTCCATCTCCTCGTCGGTAAGGCGCACCCATCCGTACTGGCCGCGCTTGTGGCGCACCTGCCTTTCCGGGGTGGCCTCGGCGCCGTCGCCGCCTTTCCTGGGCGGGGGAGGCGGCTCGCTGCCCGCCGGCGGCTGGTCGGCCCAGTATTCATAGGGGACACTCACGCTGTCCCGCTCGTTGTAGCGGTCGGCCAGATACTCCCTGAAGCTGTCACACTTCACCGTCCGAATCTCGGCCAGCAGGGGCTTATCCAGCTTTTCCGAGGCGTTCCAGTTGTAGCGGTACCAGTTGAGCACCAGGAGCTCCTTCGTGGGGGCGCTGTATCGGATGACATTGTGCGCCCCATCCAGCCGCTTCAAGAGCCGCTCCACGGTGTCGGTGTTGTACCCCAGCTCATGGGCAATCTGCTTGATGCTGACCTCGTAACAGCCGCAGAGGTTGGTGTGCGGATTGGTCAGGCACCAGAGGTATGCGTACTTGTCCTCCGGCGTGAAATCATCTTCCACCTTGCCGTCCATCCAGAAATTTGTGCTGATAAGGCGTCCCTTTGCCACACTTGCGTCACCTCCTTTTGGTGGCGGGCCGCCGCCCGAAGGGACGGCCCGCACAGATCAGAACGGGAGCTCCCCGTCATCGTCATCGCCCAGCTCCGTGAAGTCTCCGCCGCCGTAGTTGGATGGCGGATAGCCTCCGGCCGGCGGGCCAGACCGCCCAGCCTGGGACGGTGCATAGCCTCCGCCATACCCGCCGCCGTAGGCGTCCTGGGGGTAGCCGCCCTGGTAGCCCCCGCCTCCGTCCCCGTCCTTCTTGGAGTCCCCGAAGTACACGTTGTCGGCGACGACCTCAGCCGAGCGGCGCTTGTTCCCGTCCCGGTCCTGCCAGGGGCGGATCTGCAGCCGCCCCTCCACCACGGCCATGCGGCCTTTGGCGAAGTACCGGGACACGAACTCCGCAGAATTGCGCCAGGCCACCACGTCGATGAAGTCTGTCTCTTTCTCCCCGTTCTGGTTTTTGAAGTCGCGGTCGACCGCCAGGGAGAAAGAGGCGACGGCCGTGCCGCTCTGGGTATGGCGGAGCTCCGGGTCACGGGTCAGCCGACCCATGATGATGATTCTATTGAGCATCGCCCTCTACCTCCGGCTTGCCCAGGAGCACCTTGTTCCGGGCTTTCTTGATGGCGTCCAAAACGGTGCCGACGGCATACCTGTTTTCGCCCGGGATCGTGGCCTCCAGGACGTCGCGCTCCGCCTCGGCCCGTACCAGCTCCTCAAAGCGATCCTGCGGCACCAGCACGAAGCCAGGCTCCAGGCACAGCTGCGCCAGCAGCTCCTCGGGGCTTCTCTTTTCATCCATGTGAGCTTCCTCCTCTCGTTTCGTTCTCGATGATATGGATGGCCTTGCGACACTGCGCCACATCAAACATTCCGATATGGGTCTGCTCCACGGGCAGGCCCATCTTCTGGGCCAGCCAGCCATAAGCCGCGTTGCGGTGGCCGCGGAAACGGCCCCGCTGCCACAGGGGGTCGAAAACGGCGTGGGCCCGCTTCTTCCAGTAGCGGAGTTCCGCGTTGGCCAGCCGGCCCAGGGGCTTGTCGGTGCCCTTGTGAACACCGACGTAGGCCATGCAATTCCGGCAGAGGTACATCATGCCGTAGCTCTTGCCGTAGACGACCTTGCTGTCCACATACTCGGCCTGCCGGCCGCAGTAGTCGCAGTAAACTTTTCTCATTCCTTATTCCAGTCCTCCTTGTACCGGGCCAGCTGCTCCGGGGTGTCCGTCTCGATGCCCAGCTCCTTGGCTACCTCGATGGCGCCGTCAATCAGCCGGGCCATTTCCTTGCTGTCCATGAGGTGCGTCTGCTTGTAGACCAGGTAGCACTTGAACAGCTTGCCGTTCTCCTCGCGGGTGTCAAAGCATTTCACATAGGGATAGATGGTAGACACGTCCACAGAGGCGGGGGGCTTAAAGCCTACCGTCAGCCCATCAGCGTCCTTTGCCAGCGCCCCATACTCCACGACGAGGGAGGCTTTGGTAGCTTCGTCGCTGCCGCCGCGCTCGGCGGCGATCTTGTTCACCAGCACATGGAAATAGGCGTTGGCGGATTTGGAGCGTTTCTCCCGGTGCTTCTTGATTTCGATGTCCAGCTCGGCGTCTTTCAGCCGCTCATAGTCCTCGCGGTAATCCCGGTCGACCTCCACGGTGATGCGCTGCTTGCGGTTGAGCCCGATGGTCAGGTCGACCAGCCGCCCCCTCATAGGGCCAGCCATTTTTCTTTGTAGAGCGGGTCCAGCTCCAGGGCATCCAGCCATTCCAGAAAGTCTGAAATGGTGGGGATGATGCTGGGCGTCTCCTCGCGGTAGTACCGCTCCGTCCAGACCTCGGAGCCGTTGCTCACCAGGTAGGTGAAAGACTTGGCCTCCGGGACGATCTCGAAGTAGGTGGGGTGCTGGGTGCTGCTGAAATACTTGCCCCGGTCGTAGCTGCTGGAGAATTTGATGTCCTTGATGTCGCCAGCCTTGAGGCAATCCAGCCGGCCATATAGCACCAGCTCAGTGTCCCGGACGGTGATGATCCGGCGGGCCTTGTACTGGAGGATGCCGCCCCGGACATACCCGGCGACCTTTTGTGCGGCGTCATACCAGCGGTTTTGAGTGTCGCCGGCGCCGTTTACGATGTCGGTCACCAGGTCCTCGAAGTCGACGCCCTTCTGCATGGCCTCGGTGGTGGGGGTCGGCTCCCGCCGGAGCACCTGGAGGAACTCGGCATAGGGGTCCCGCTCGGTGCTGGCGTCCTCGTAGGGGTTTTCCTTCATGGCGTAGAGCCAGGACGACAGCAGAGAGTGGGTCATCAGATACCGGGCCATTTACTCCGCCCCCTTTTCTCCCTCCGCCGGCGCCGGGGTGTACTTTTTCAGCACCTTGTCGTAGAACAGCCCGAGCTCCTTGATTTTGGCGTTGAACGCCGCGTTGACTTCTTTCTTGGAGGTCAAGGCGTGGTTGACGGCCTTGATTTTGGACATGGCAGCGTTGGCGCTGTCGGCATCGGTGATACCGGCGACGATTTCCCGCCCCTCGGCCATGGCCGCCTCGTAGGCTTCCTGCTCCTCCGCGTTCTGAGCCACCTCCGCGGCGGAGAGCGCGTTGTACTGGGCAAAAAGCCGGGTCAAGAAGTCGTTGGGCTTGTCCGGCCCCAGCTCGGGGACCTGCCAAACGCCGTGAATGCCCCGGGTGCCCTTCGCGAAGTACCGCTCGCAGTTGGAGAAGCCGATGGTGCGGTTATTGCCCTGAATCTCCACAAAGCCGCCCAGGTCCATCGGCTCCCAGACGTTGTTCTTGGTCTGGCCCTCTACCTTGATACGCAGCCGAGTGTTGTCGCCGTCCTTCTCCTCGATGGCGTGAAACACCACTACGATGTGCTTGTCCAGCTCGTAAAAGCAGTAATCCATGAGGCGCTGGAACTCTCGGCCGATGAAGCCATAGCCCTTGAGGGAGAGAGAGCCGTCGCGCTGGCCATACTTGACGTCTTTCTTGATGGCCCACTGAGACATGAGGGAAATGAGCTTCCCGCCGGTGTCAAAGACCAGCGTGTCGAAGTCCTTGACGTTGAGGGGGGTCAGGTCCTCCAGGATCTCGTCGTAGCTCTTGGGCTGGATGTAGGGCTTGCGGTACCGGGGCTCGATGCGGTCGATGCCGAAGTCCACGTCAATGTGCAGGGGACGGGGGGCGGAGAGGGCCAGGGTGGACTTACCGATGCCAGGGTAGCCGGCAATCAGCATACGGATCTTCTTGGCGCCCTCCTGGATTTCATTGGGATTTCTAATCATTGTTCTGCTCCTTTCAGCTCAAACGAATTGATAAGTTCTTTCTTGATGGCCTCGAGCCGGTCACTCGGAATGTCCACGAAGTCAATTCCTCCGTCCATTTCGCCCTCAGCCATGATGACAATGTCTCCTACGATGGGCGAGCCGTGGAACTGGGTGCCGTACAAGAGCGAGCCGGCGCGGTTGAGGGGAAGCCCATGAATCAGGCCCTCCTCATTGACCACCATGCAGTACGGCCGGTTCAGCCCCTGCGGATGGACAATCTCGATGTAGCCGCCGACAGCTCGGCCGAGGCTTTCGTGAAGAGGGGGCGTGAAGTCTTGCACGCTGACATCGTCCGCGGTGGTGATGACAATCCCTTTCACCCGGAGACCTCCTCTCTGGTGACCCGTATGACCTCGCGGCACCGGTGGCCAAAATTGCCTCTCCGATACATCCCAGTCAGCTTGAAATGGGCCTCGTCGTACACGCCGGAACAGTTCAGGAGGCCGTCGGTCTTATCCGGATGATAGGCCCGGAACACATCACAGGCCGCGTGGTCGTCCGGGGCATCAACCTCCGTCCAGCCACCGACAAACGGCTGCCCCTCTGTGCCATAGGTAAAATAAAACTTAGGCATCTTACCCTCCATCAGTCCGCATACGGCACGCAGATAGTGAATTCAAAGCCGCCCTCAAATTTCCTGGTCGAGTAGTAGCCCGCGAAGTAGTAGCCCGCATCGTTAAACTTGGGGGCGCCATAACCGATGTTTGCCTTCCACTCCTGAATAGGCGGAACCACACGGTTGTTGTAGAGGTGTTCGAAGCACCACTTAATAGCATCTTCTTCAGGCAGGTCCGTGTGCACATCCCAAACGCGGAAGAAGTCGCCATAGCGTACGCGCTGACCGCAATAGGTCTGTTTCGCTTCAATCATTCTTTTCGCTCCTTTCACTGGAAGCACTCAGAGCACTCCCAGGCGTCGACCGGTCGCAGACAAAGGTCGCAGCCGACGATTTCGTAGTCTTTGGTCTTGTAGACCGTTTCACACTCCCCTCCACAGACAGGGCACTTTGGGTATCGCGGCTCCTCACCGTCTGGATATCCGGTGCGCTCCAGGTTGCGGATGACAGGGTGATCCGGGAGGTCAGGCATCTAAGTCACCTCCCAGCAGGTACCGCCGCACCAGGTCAGCCAGGAGTTCTTGCGCGGTGGAGTACCCATCGGCTTTCATGCGCTGTTGCAACGCCTCCATATCAGCGTCCTCCAGGCGGCAGGTGATGCGGCCCGTCAGCCGGTGGCGGTCTTTCTTCCGCCGACTGGCCTTGGTGCCGCCAGGGGCGAACTTCTCATACAGCGCCCTCATGGCGTCCGGCCGGAGGGAGATCCCGTAGTCATCGCCGTTCTCGCACTTGCTCTGCATGGTCTTGTCGTACTTGGGGTAGAGCCCCTGGACGACAGCCACCATGTCGCGGGCCGGCAGGCCCAGCTCAATGCGGAGGCTTCTCAGTTCATTGTCCGGCATGGCATTACCTCCAGCCCTTGACTTCCAGCCGGCAGGCTGATAGACTGGGCTTGTGTCCATTTGCGTGAGGTCGTTCCCGTGGCAGCGGGGGCGGCCTCTTTTTCTGTCTCCCGGCAGTCGCACAGCTCTCCGGGGTCGAGGTGCGCACCGCAGCGGGAGCACACTTTGAAATACATGAGGGAATATCAGCTCCTTTCGTTTTTTTGGCCTGCGGCCTTCGCCGCCTTTCGCCGCGCGGTTTCCGCGTCCAGCATTTCGCGGCCGCCCGGCTGCCTGAGGATGCTCTCGGTAAGCTCAATGGCCGCCATCGCCGCGATCCTCACGGCGTGCTCCGGGATGTCCGCCACCGTGAAGTCGAGCTGGGCCACGCCGCCCGTCGACCGCTCTCGGTACAAACCATCACCCCTTTTCCACGCATTTGTCGCACACTATGCGACTACCTGACTAAAAAAAATCGCCAGCGCGTCCTCGGCAGTCAGATGCAGCGCGGAAACAATGGCGTTCGCGTCCTTGACGAGCATAGTTTCCCCATTATTGCTTAACTTCCGATAGAGCGTGGCCCGGTCAACACCGATCTTTTCAGCCAGGGCGGAGACGGTCATCCCGTTTTCAACGATTTTACCCTTGAGCTTGTTCACATTGACGTTCATCGTTGCACCTCCTCTCATTCGCGTCCCATGCGACACTTGCATATTACCACCTGCTCACCGGCCTGTCAACACATTTTTCGCGCTTGACGCGAAAAATTTTATAAAAGTCGTCTTTTGGTGTTGCAAATATGCGATTTCAATGGTAGAATGGTGGTCGTGCAGGAGGTGCTATAAGATGTCTACAATCGGCAGCAGAATTCGTCAAAAGCGCCAGGAGCTCGGTATGTCCGTCGACGAGCTGGCGGCTCGGCTCGGGAAAAACCGGGCTACCGTCTACCGCTATGAGAGCGATGATATTGAGAACTTTCCCATATCCATCATCGGCCCCTTGGCCGAGGCCCTGCAGGTTTCCCCGGCCTATTTGATGGGCTGGATAGAAACAGAGCAGCCCGCCACCAAGGATGATGACGGGCTGGCAGAGATCGTAAAGATTTTCACTGCGCTTTCTTCTGAAAATCGCGCCAAATTGCTTGAACTGAGTCGCCTTTATTTAACCTCCCAGAGCAATACCGAAGGAAAGCAATAAAGTCCTCGCCGCCGTCGACGCCCTCGGCACGGAGGGCGCGCTTTGCGACCAAACCCATTTCACAGCAAGCCTGGTATTCAGTTTCTTTCATGTTTGGTCAGCTCCTTCAAGTTGAATTGCTGCCGGCAGTGTCACCATTATAGCAAATCATACAGATTTTTGCTGGAAAAGATATAAAATCACTTATGACGGACTTCGACGCGATTTTTTGAATCGCGACATGAAGTGGGAGGATGGAATATGTCGGAATACGATATTACCCTGCCCTGCATGAACGGCTTTACGCTCCACGCAAAAGGGCAAAATCTGATTGTTGCAACGAAGCGCGGCGAGGAGATTTTCCCCATTTCCAAGATCCAGTCTTTCGCGCTTAAAGAGCCCAGAGGATTAAGTCAAGGGACAGTTACGTTCCGCACGGCGCAGGCCGCGACCGCCGGAGTAAGCCTCGGCTTTGGCTTCGGGGCTTCAATCGGAGCAGAAAAGAACTTCTTTTACCAAAAGCGGGATCTGGGGGCGGCGCTGGCGCTTCGGGATTATGTCACCAGCTATGAGGAGAGGCAGCGTTCTGCCGATGATACCGCCGCCGGAGCGAAGGTTGTATCTGTGGTCGAAGAAATTCGAGGGCTGAAAGGTTTGCTGGATGACGGAATTCTGACTCAGGAGGAATTCGACGCAAAGAAGCGTCAGTTGCTCGGCTTGTAAATACGCTATCGATACCGTATGGATAGGGTATGGATACTCGCGCGCACACGCGCGCGACGCGCCTATATCTACTCTCTATCTCTATCCCTATACCTACACCTGTTCTAAATCTAAAACTCTAAAACCAGTCTTAGGAAAGCTATCGGTAGAAGGAGGTGACGCCGGTGGTCATGAAAAGGGGCGCTACCCTCCAGGAGCAGGAGGACGGCGTCATCTATGCCAGATACAGCAGCCACTCCCAAAAAGACGCCAGCATCGAGCAGCAGATCAAGGAGTGCCTGGCCTATGCAAAGAGCCAGGGCATCCGCATCGTCGCCACCTACTCCGACCGGGCCATAACAGGAAAGACCGACCGGCGCGCCGACTTCCAGCGAATGATGCGCGATGCCGAAAAGGGGAAGTTCCGCTATGTAATTGCCTGGAAGTCAAACCGCATGGGCCGCAATATGCTTCAGGCCATGATGAACGAGGCCAAGCTGAACGACCTTGGAATCCGGGTGCTTTACACCGAGGAGGACTTCGATGACACCGCGGCCGGCCGCTTTGCCCTCCGCTCCATGATGAACGTCAACCAGTTCTATTCCGAGAACATGGCCGAGGACATCAAGCGCGGGCTTTACGACAACGCCTCCAAGTGCAAAATCGCAAACGGCGGCCTCCCCCTCGGCTACAAGAAGGGCGAGGATATGCGGTATGCCCTCGATCCCCCGAAGGATGAGATCGTTCGGGAGATCTTCGGCCGGGTGGCCTGCGGGGAGCCTTTTGTTGACATCGCTGCAGATTTGAATGCCAGGGGCATAAAGACCAGCAGGGGAGGCCAGTGGGGGAAGAACAGCTTCCACGCTCTGCTCACCAATGAACGATACACCGGCGTCTACATCTACGGGGACATCCGCATCGAGGGCGGCGTCCCCCAGATCGTGGACAAGGGCCTTTTCCTTCGGGTGCAGGAGGTGTTGAAAACGAAGAAGAATCCACAGGGCCGCCACCGGACAAACGGGGAGTACCTGCTTACCGGGAAGCTGTTTTGCGGCCATTGTAAGAGCCCGATGGTCGGAATATCCGGGACGGGCAAGAGCGGGAAGCTGCATTACTACTACATCTGCCAGAAGAAGCGGATGGAGAAATCCTGCGATAAGGCCACCGTGCGCCGGGACACCATAGAGCGGGAGGTCGCCCGGGCGATCCGCGACTACATCATGCGGGATGACGTCCTGGAGTGGATCGCGGACAGCGCCATGAAGTTTGCTAAGGAATATCGGGAGCAGACTTGCGTAGGTACACTGGAGGCCCAGCTCGCCGACAATAAAAGGGCCACGAAAAACCTGTTGACGGCCATTGAGCAGGGGATCATCACTCCCACCACAAAGGAGCGGCTGCTGGAGCTGGAGCGGGAGCAGGCCGTCCTTGTCTCCCGGCTGGCCGAGGAGCAGGCGTCGCTTCTGGACTACTCCAGGGACGACATCATTTCGGCTATGTCCCTATATCGGAACGGCGATGTCGAGAACAAGGGCTACCAGACCAAACTGTTCGACGCATTCCTGGTGGCCGTGTACCTCTACGACGACCACTTCAAGCTCGAATTTAATATCACTGGGAAAAAGAATTTTGTGGATGTCCCGCTGGATGCCTCTCTTGTGGACAGCATAGAAAACAATACTCCCGCCGGGTGTTCGTATAAAGTCTCTTTTGGTCCACCAAAACTGGAAATCGCCGCAGTTTTCACTGCGGCGATTTCTCATTTGACCACAGAAATACCACAGACGGATTTCTGTTTTGACCACTTGGCGGACACCCCTTTTCAGGGGTGCCCGCCTTATTTTGTTTTCTGCGGCCCAGAATTTGAAGGGCTTCTTCCCTCAAAACAGCTGCCCTGGCAGCTTCAATTTTTCCTTGGGCGGGAAGCTGCGGTCAAATTCCTCCGCCGCTGCCTCGTCCACATAGTAGCCCTTTGGCGTGTGGTAGACGCCGGTGATACCGTCCAGAAAACCGGGTTGGAGTTCTTTCAGCAGGACATAGGGGACAATTTCCTGTTCCGCTTCCCCGTGGTAGCGGATACCTTTCGTCCCAGCCACCACAAAGCTGGACTTGCCGTAGAAGTCAATGTTGCCCTCGATGCAAAGAGTCCCGGCCCCCAGGTCTCTGGCCAACTCCATGGAGTAGTCCAGCAGATACTTGCCCAGGCCCTGCCGCTGCAGGTCGGGACGGATGCTTATGGGGCCGAAGGTCATCATGGGGATCTCCCGGCCGTCGTCGGCTACGATTTTGGCCCGCATATACAGCACATGGCCGATGAGCTCTCCGTCCCGCTCCATGACCAGATCCAGCTCCGGCACAAAGTCCGGATCCTCACGCAGCACATGGACCACATAGTGCTCCAGGCAGCCAGGGCGGTACACATTCCAAAAGGCCTCCCGGGTCAGATGTTCTACGGCAGCGCAGTCTGTCAGCATCTCCCGGCGGATGATGATGTTCTCTTGCTTCATACGTTTGTCCTCCTTACATCCCTCCGCCGGGGAATTTGCCCTGCTTGCGCTGATTGTGTTCCTTGGCAAACCGCCGGGCCTGCTTTATGCCGCCCACTTCCTTGAACATACGCTCCGCCTTTTTGACCTCAACTTCCTTGCTGCTCAGTCCGTTGTAACTACTCTCATGCTCCAGTTTGCAATAGCTGTCCAGCCGTCTGTGATCCAACCGTCCCTGTTCCACCGCTGCCAGGACAGCACACCCCGGTTCGTTGGTATGGGTGCAGTCCTGGAACCTGCAATGTCCAGCCAAATCCTCGATCTCCCCAAAGGTCTGGGAGAGGTCCGCGCTCTCCGCCCCCATCTCCCGCATACCAGGTGTGTCGATCACCACGCCGCCCAACGGGCAGGGGAACATTTCCCGCCCAGTGGTGGTGTGCCGACCTTTGTCGCCCTTGCCAATCACCTGAGTGGAAATGGCTTGTGCGCCCAGCAGGCAGTTGATCAGGGTGGATTTTCCCACACCGGAGGAGCCGATAAACGCGCA